>NZ_JADYVS010000128.1:0-466 GCF_020194055.1 Bradyrhizobium sp. NBAIM03
CTGTCTGAGCGCAGCGAGTTTCGGTCCTTCTCCGCCCGGTTACGGAAATTCAAGCAATCTTTCGCCATCTCGGGCGCGCCTTTCTTTGCTTACTTTCTTTGGCAAGACAAAGAAAGTGAGTCGCCCCCGGCAGGGGGTGAAACAAGGGGTGCACGACAAACGCACAGCAATACGGAAATGACGATGACCACCATCCCCATCCACCCAATACCGAACGCCGTGCGCACCACCTGCCCCTACTGCGGCGTCGGCTGCGGCGTGCTCGCGACCCCGCAAGCGGATGGCAGTGTCAGCATTCAAGGCGATCCAACGCACCCCGCCAACGCAGGGCGCCTCTGCGTGAAGGGCTCCGCGCTGGGAGAAACCGTCAGCCTAGAAGGCCGCCTCCTGTATCCCGCCATCCGCCAACGCTCGCATGACCTCGACGCCCCCATTGCCCCGCTGCAGCGCGTGACATGGGACACCG
>NZ_JADYVS010000129.1:0-466 GCF_020194055.1 Bradyrhizobium sp. NBAIM03
GCGTAAGCGATCAAGCGGCACTCCTCGACGTTGCGGCCGCCCTCGACCTGGATGGTCATGAACTTCGTTGCGCCCTCGCCGTCGCGCACGATCTTCTGCGCCAGCTCTTGTGCGAGGCCCGTCAGCGCATCGCGCAGCGCGGCGTAGTCGGGGTGCGATTCGGAATCGATGCGCGGCGTACCGGCCCGGCCCGTCGCGATGACGACGAACGAGTCGTTGGTGGAGGTATCGCCATCGACCGTCACGCTGTTGAACGAATGATCGGCGGCATGGCGCACCAGCCCTTGAAGCACCGCGTCATCCACATTGGCATCGGTCGCGATGAAGCCGAGCATCGTCGCCATGTTCGGACGGATCATGCCCGCACCCTTGCTGATGCCCGACATGCGCACGGTCTTGCCCGACAACGTGCACGTGGCCGACGCTGCCTTGGGTACGGTGTCGGTAGTCATGATGGCCTCGGCGG
>NZ_JADYVS010000130.1:0-466 GCF_020194055.1 Bradyrhizobium sp. NBAIM03
ATTTGCGCGTGAGGGCGCAATATTCGGCGCAGTCCGTGCACACACCGATGCAGCGCGCCATGGCTTCGGCGTGGCCGTTCTTGCCGAATTCCGTCGCGCAGTGAGTGCAAGCGGCCTCGCATGCCTGCAGCGCCTGGATCACACTGGCAAAACGCTTGGCATTCTCTTTCGCGGTCGGACGAGTGGTCATGTCGGTTCTCCTGTGGCAGTGGATGTGCACGCTGGCGCGCTTGTGAAGGGATGAGCCCGGGCGCGGCCCGAGCCTCATCTCTTCAATTTAGCAACTCGCGCTCCACTGTGTGAGCCCGACTTGTGAGTTACACGGCTTCTGCCTCGCTCTTGCCGCTGCGCAGCATGCCGCTACCGGCGCGTGCGATCAAACGATTGACGCCGCCCACCACGGCGCGAATCGACGCCGTTGTCAGGTTGGCATCCACGCCCACGCCGAAGACGCTGCCCGCCACGC
>NZ_JADYVS010000131.1:0-464 GCF_020194055.1 Bradyrhizobium sp. NBAIM03
GCGCTGCATCACACGATCACGACCGCTGCGGCACTCGCCAACTGGCACACGAACATTTCCGGAGCGGATAGCAGCATGTGGCCCAGCCTTCCCGGCCAGCCACATGCCAGCGCCCCGGTGGGCGGCGGCGGCCATGCGTGAGCACGTCAACCTCCGCAGCATCTTCAGTGGTCGCAGCCCGACGACCGGCCTTCCCTTCGCCGAACGCCACAGGTAGAGCGGTAGCGCCTGGGGCAAAGCAGCCTGCGAGCTTCGCTGCCGGATGCTCGACCAGTTGCTCAAACCCGCGGCGCCGTCCACGTCGCCTCGCTGACTTGATCCCGCACAACAGCAACAATCGGCACGCACAATGAACATACATTCTGGTGCCGCCCAGCTATTCTCCGCATTATCTCCAGCCATTCCTCAAAAGCGCAGTGAGGAAGTTGGCCTTTACCAAATAACGTAGTACATGCCCCCAGCAG
>NZ_JADYVS010000132.1:0-462 GCF_020194055.1 Bradyrhizobium sp. NBAIM03
GCCTTCCGCTTGGCTTCCTCGGCCTTTTGCTTGGCCTCTGCCTCGGCTCTTAGCCTCGCTTCAGCAAGCGCGCGCTGTGTACTGAGAGGGCAGTAAGCCGCGCGCCAGGGAGGATCCTTGAGCTTTCCGTTCAGGCTTTTCTGGACCGAGATCGCCGCCGCATCCAGTTGTTTGATGAACATGATCTCGTTGAATTGTCTGCTATCCCAGTTGGGATCGCGCGGGTTGAGGTTCTGCGCCAGATTGTAATCGTCACAGACCATTTCAACCTTCAGCGAGCCCGGGCCGAGATCGTTGATCTTCTTGACCTTGCAGCTCCATTCGTAACCGCTGACCGATTTCCTGCCGAGATCGATTGTCAGGCCGCCACTTTCATCACAGTCTAACTGGAAGTTCTTGCCAGGTTCGGCATAGACGCCGGCCTTGGGACGCCACTTGTCGGATGTCGGAGCAGGTGGTTCC
>NZ_JADYVS010000133.1:0-462 GCF_020194055.1 Bradyrhizobium sp. NBAIM03
GTGCATGACAAGATCTCCGGTTGCCCACAGGGATTGGAATGATTGCGGCCTTCGGCCGCTCCATGAATCGAGAGTGGTTGTTGCTATCCGGCAATAGAAAAAGCCCACCCTGCGAACAGCAGAGTGGGCCTTTTGAAGCAGTGCAGGCTTACGCCCCTTCCTTGACCCAGCGATCCCAGATTTCGAGGACCGCGCTGGCTTCATCTTCCGGCGCACCGTTCAGGCTGGTATCCAGAAGCGCTTCACGTGCCGAATCGACGATCCCGCTGATCTTGCTGTAGCCGACCGTCTCCATGGCCCAGACGCAAAGCGAACGGGTGGACATGATCACGCGCAGCGTGCCGCCGCGACCTACGAAGTTCTTGCGAACCTCGCCGGCCAGTTTGACCATGCCTTCCACAATCGCAACCGGAAGACTGGGCGCAAGCTTCTGCAGCAGGGCCTGCTCATCTGTGGCATCCA
>NZ_JADYVS010000134.1:0-462 GCF_020194055.1 Bradyrhizobium sp. NBAIM03
AGCGAGAAGCGCGACGTGCCGTCCGGCATCAGGCCCTTGCCCTGCGTGGCACGAATGGCCTGGCACAGGTTCGTCTTGCGCGACAGGCAAAACTTGCACTGGCGGCATTCCGGCGTGTAAAGCGGGATCACGTGGTCGCCGGCTTTCAACGATGTGACACCTGCCCCCACCTCGAGCACGACGCCTGCGCCCTCATGCCCGAGGATTGCCGGGAAGATCCCTTCCGGGTCTGCGCCCGAGAGCGTGTAGTAGTCGGTATGGCAGATGCCGGTCGCCTTGATCTCGACGAGCACCTCGCCGGCACGCGGGCCTTGCAGGTCCACTTCTTCCACAGTGAGCGGAGCACCGGCTTTCCAGGCGATGGCGGCTTTGGTTTTCATGCGCATTCCTTTTTTTGAAGTGGAGCCTGCCCGACGTGGGCAGCCTAGGGAGGGCGATTGTAGAACGTTGCCTGCCCCGGCA
>NZ_JADYVS010000135.1:0-461 GCF_020194055.1 Bradyrhizobium sp. NBAIM03
TGCCCAAGCAGGGCGAGCAGATCCGCGCTCTGCTCGGCGGAAGCCGTGGACTGGGCAATGTGCGCATCCAGCTCCGCGTTGGTGCGCTCTATCTCGGCGTCAATGCGAGGCAACCCATGCCCGCACCGGGAATGAGTTCCCGGTGGGATGAAAGCCAAGATGCCCCGAAGAACGTGGCAAGGCCTGTTGGTAGCACCGTGTGGCGCGGAATCGATGCGCGAGAAGCGCGAGATAAGAAGGCAGGATATTCGATGCAAAGGAACACGCACCAGAGGCACGTTCTGCGCACTCCTAGGCAACCTCGCGCAGCGGCTGCAGCACAACATCCCGGTCGACTCTCAATGCCGCTCAGAAAGAAAAAAGGCCATCCTTCGGAGGATGGCCATGTTCAATCAAGCAGCAATTCGCGGCGGCTTCTGCGCCTTGCGCATACTCGGCACGTACCCGAATCGCGCCCATGC
>NZ_JADYVS010000136.1:0-461 GCF_020194055.1 Bradyrhizobium sp. NBAIM03
ATGCAGGCCGGTGGTCGGCTCGTCGAGGATATACAGCGTGTCGGAGCGCTGCGCGCGTTGCAGTTCGGTGGCGAGTTTGATGCGCTGGGCTTCGCCGCCGGACAGTTCGGTGGCCGGCTGGCCGAGCCGCAGATAGCCCAGGCCGATGTCGCGCAGCACGTTCAACGCGCGCATCACGCTGGCTTCGTCGGCGAAGAAGTCGCAGGCGGCGTCGACGGTCAGGCGGAGCACCTCGGCGATGTTTTTATCGCGCCACGTGACTTCCAGCGTCTGCGCGTTGTAGCGCGTGCCGTGACATGTCGAGCAGGGCGCGTAGACGCTCGGTAGAAATAGCAGTTCGACGCTGACAAAGCCTTCGCCTTCACAAGTCGGGCAACGGCCTTGCGCCACGTTGAACGAAAAGCGGCCCGCGCTGTAGCGGCGCTTGCGGGCGAGCGGCGTGTCGGCGAACAGCTTGCGCA
>NZ_JADYVS010000137.1:0-461 GCF_020194055.1 Bradyrhizobium sp. NBAIM03
CGCCTCCGGCAGTTCAGGCCAGATGACATCCGGCGCGGTGCTGGTATCTGTTGCCGTCACCGCGTCAATGTAATCCAGCACAATGTTAAGTCGGGTGGTTTCTGCCTGCATCAGCTTCCGCCCGGCCTGCAATTTCAGCTGAATCAGACTAATGGAAGCCATTGCTGCATCAATCAGTGACTGGCGTTGTGCTTCTGCCACTTCTACTGCGGCACCGTGTTGTGCCTCAGTATCTGTCACCCATTTCTCACCATCCCATTTATCGTATGGCGTTAACGGTGCGATAGTGGTTGTATTTTCAGGGTAATCACCCGGAGCTGTGATTTCTTTGGCATCTCCCGTTTCGGTGTTATAGACGATTTCACCGCGATGATCTGGCACATATTCCCATGAGTTAAAATCTGTAGAACGGCAGATTGCATAATCAGCCTTATGTGTGCCAGGGGCATCTAAACAGGAAC
>NZ_JADYVS010000014.1:0-202055 GCF_020194055.1 Bradyrhizobium sp. NBAIM03
GCGGGCGAGGGGGCGGGGACAAAGCGATCGAGCTGCATCGCCAGCAGCAGGGTCGCTGCCGTCAGCGCCGGACCGGAGATCGCACGCCATCCGAACCGCATGGACCTGTCTCGCTCCTCCCGAAAGAGGTAAGGCCGCAACACTGGCTGATTGTTGCGTGACTGCGATGCGATTTCGTGCGGCGTGCTTAAGGCGCGCTTGCGTGCAAGCGTAAGGCTTTCGGATGATTTTAAAGCATGATCCGGAAAAGTGTGAAGCGGTTTTCCGAAAAGATGCTCAAACAATAACCTAAAGCGCGATGACGATTCATCCTAATCGCATCGCGCTTTAGACCATGTGCGCGCGCTGCTGCAGCGTCGGCGCATGCAGCGTCGACGTGCCCGTGCCCTTGCGCGTGCCGACGATGATCAGCAGCGAGGCCGCGACCAGGATGGCCGCAGTCAGGGTGATTGCAACGACTACCACAGGTGATTTCATCGACGTCCTGTCGCGATGCCGGTCGGCGCGGGCCGCACGGCGCCCTGAAGGCTGGTCCAGGATGAAACGGGAATCAGACCGGCAGGCCCATCGCCATGGTCGCCTTGGTCGACAACACCGTCAGGGTGACGATCAGGCACAGCGAAAGCGCGGCGACGGCGAGCGAAGCCGCGACCGCATGGGTGAGCCGGGAAGACGCGACGGTAGCGGATGGGCTCTGAAACCCCGCTGTGCCGGACGCCCGCATCATGGTCTAAATCCTTCAACACGCGAGCGAATCACCCGCGACTTTCCAGAATTTCCCAGTTTCAACCGGCAACATTGCGGCGGCGACCGCGCCGAAAGTGGCGGGATTGCGGCAAAGGCGGCCCTTATGCCCGCTATTCGCCGCGGACGCGCCTCAGGCGCTCGCGGCGATGCTGGCGGGGTCGTCGATGTCGGCCGGGCGCCAGTCCATGGTCACGAAGCCGGGCGCGGCTTCGACGCGTTTGAGCCAGTCCCGGATCGCCGGGAAGGCCTGGAGGTCGAAGTCGCAGCGGTCGGCGAGGTGGGTGTAGCCGTACAGCGCGATGTCGGCGACCGTGAGCTGGCGCGCGGCGAAATAGGAATTGGTCTTGAGGTGATTCTCCATCACCTGGAGCGCGCCATAGCCGCGCTCCATCCAGTCCTCCAGCGAATGGGTCTGCAGGTCGCGGCCGCCCTTGACCAGCGACAGCCAGAAATAGGCCGCGCCGATGTTCGGCTCGAGCGCGTGCTGCTCGAAGAACATCCATTGCAGCGCCTCGGCGCGGTCGATGCGGTTTTCCGGCGCGAGCGGCGTGCCGACGGCAACGTACCAGAGGATGGCGTTGGACTCGGCGAGATAGCGGTCCTCGCCGACCTCGAGCAGCGGCACCTGCCCCGACGGGTTCTTGGACAGGAAATCCGGCGTGCGGCTCTCGCCGCGCAGAATGTCCACCTCCACTGCTTCGTAAGGCAGGTTGAGCAGCGCCAGCGCAAGGCGGACCTTGTAGCTGTTGCCCGAGCGTTGCATCGAATAGAGCTTGTACATTCTGGCGTTCGAAATCCGAGGACGAGAAGACGCGGCGCCCGTTGCCCCGCGAGGCGGTTAAACAATGATGCCGATGCGAATCCGCCGCAAGTGCCGGCCGATAGAAAAACTCGAAAACCCTACCGCACTGCAATGGAGGGGAAGATCATTTTCGCGACGATGCAGTTCAGTTCACATGTACGTCAATCTGCGGACACATCGCTCTACGTAGGCTACCGCATAGACGATCGAGATTAGGACGCCAGTGTTTCCGCATCGTCATGGCCGGGCTTGACCCGGCCATCCACGTCTCACTTGGCGCACGAAGAACGTGGATGCCCGGGACAAGCCCGGGCATGACGACGAGCGGTTTCCTGGAGACGTGCACCATCCAGAATTGCTCCGAGGACAGGCCTTGTCGGATATGAGCAATTCCGGAGGCAAAAGTTACGGAATATTGCGGGAAACCGCGCCTCGCAGCGCTCCAAATCGTAAACTTTTCCGGGATCGGGCCGAAGTTTCTTGCGGCCCAGCGGCACACGTTTTAGGGTGGCTCATTCCCACAATCAGAGTCGTGAGGCGAAGGGCTTCACGACGCTCGCCAGGAGATGATGATGTCCTTCCTTGCCGCTGCGCTCGACCGTGTGAAGCCGTCCGCGACCATCGCGGTCACGGATAAAGCACGCGCGCTGAAAGCGGCGGGCCGCAACGTCATCGGCCTCGGTGCCGGCGAGCCCGACTTCGACACGCCCGCCAACATCAAGCTGGCGGCGATCCGCGCCATCGAGGCCGGCAAGACCAAGTACACCGCGGTCGACGGCATTCCCGAGCTGAAGGAAGCCATCATCGCGAAATTTCAGCGCGAGAACGGCGTCGCCTACAAGCCGAACCAGATCATCGTCGGCACCGGCGGCAAGCAGGTGCTCTACAACGCGTTGATGGCGACCATCAATCCGGGCGACGAGGTGATCATTCCCGCGCCCTATTGGGTCAGCTATCCCGAGATGGTCGCGCTCGCGGGCGGTGAGCCGGTGCCGGTGGTCTGTACCGCCGCGACCGGCTTCAAGCTCCAGGCCGAGGCGCTCGAGCGCGCGATCACGCCGAAGACCAAATGGGTCATCCTGTGCTCGCCGTCGAACCCGACCGGAGCTGCCTACACGCGTTCGGAACTGAAAGCGCTCACCGACGTGCTGGTGAAGCATCCCCACGTCTGGGTGATGACCGACGACATGTACGAGCATCTCGTCTATGACGACTTCCAGTTCACCACGGTCGCGCAGGTCGAGCCGAAACTCTACGACCGCACGCTCACCGTGAACGGCGTCTCGAAGGCCTATTGCATGACCGGCTGGCGCATCGGCTACGCCGGCGGTCCCGCGCAGCTCATCAAGGCGATGTCGACGATCCAGTCGCAGTCGACCTCGAACCCGTCGTCGATCGCACAGTGGGCCGCGGTCGAGGCGCTGAACGGTCCGCAGGACTTCATCCCCGCCAACAACAAGGTGTTCAAGGAGCGGCGCGACCTCGTCGTCTCCATGCTCAATCAGGCCAAGGGAATCGAGTGCCCGCGTCCCGAAGGCGCGTTCTACGTCTATCCGTCGTGCGCCGGCACGATCGGCAAGACCGCGCCGTCGGGCAAGGTGATCGCCAATGACGAGGACTTCGTCACCGAGCTCCTGGAGACCGAAGGGGTCGCCGTGGTGCAGGGGTCGGCCTTCGGCCTTGGACCGGCGTTCCGCATATCCTACGCGACCAAGACCTCGGACCTCGAAGACGCCTGCAAGCGCATCCAGCGCTTCTGCGGCAATCTGCGGTAAGACGGTCGCGACAAGAATCGGAAAGGCCCGCTTCGGCGGGCCTTTTTTGTTGTTTTTCGATAAGAGGAGTCGGATGGACTTTTTGTTTCTGGTCGGCGTTGTGCCCGGCCCCTAACCCGGATCACATCTGCGATGTGATCCGACCTCTCCCCGCGGAAGAGCGGGGAGAGGTTAAGCAAGGCCGGCGACGTTGCATTGTGAGGGACGCACGGCTCTCTCACTCCCTCGCCCCGTTCTTACGGGGAGAGGGTGGGGTGAGGGGTCTCTCCGCAAGTTCGATTCTAAACGCGCGCGAGCTGGCACGGCCGCGGCTCTTGTGGCATAGACCCGCAACACGGGTGGGGCGCTCTCTCTGCTCGCATCACATTTTTCGCCGGAGACTTTCATGCGCCGTTCGTTCCTCTTCGCCGGACTCACCGCTGCCAGCCTCATCGCGTCCGTCGTGAACACCGGCGCGCAGCAGCGGATGGCGCGGGTCGGCGTGCTCGAATGCCGCGGCGGCGCCAGCGTCGGCTTCATCGTGGGGTCGGTGACTCATCTCGGCTGCGTGCTGCGCGCCGACGGCTTGCCCGACGACCGCTACGTCGCGACCATCCGTAAAGTGGGCCTCGACATCGGCATCACCCAGGAGACGGCTTTGGCCTGGGGTGTGTTCGCGCCGGTCGACCGGCTCGGCCCCGGCGACCTCTCCGGCAATTACGTCGGCGCGCAGGGCAGCGCCTCGGTCGGTGTGGGCTTGGGGGGCAACGTGCTGGTCGGCGGCTCCAACAATTCGATCGCGCTGCAGCCGCTGAGCGTGCAGGGCCAGGTCGGCCTCAACATCGCCGCCGGCCTCGAGAGCCTGGAACTCCGTCCGGGCCGTTGAGATATACGGGCGAAGCTCTCTCCTTACCTCTCCCTTCGGGAGGGGTGGAACACCGAGCCTGCAGTCCGTGGAATTATAAGACTTGATCCAACTGACGACGCACCGCAGCGACGTTTGATGCTTGCCAAATCTCGGGGAGGGGCAGAGCATCGGCGTTTGCCGACCCAATCACGGGCCGAGCTCCACACCAAGGAGGCGGCGAAATGGGACAAGACGTCAGAAGTCCCCGAGGTCCACGGTGCATCGCGCTGGTGGGCCCTTTCCAAAGCGGTAAAACCACACTTCTGGAAGCAATATTGGCGCGAACGGGTGTAATCCCGCGCGCCGGCAGCGTCGATGCCGGAACGTCCGTCGGCGACGCCACGCCCGAGGCCCGTCATCACAAAATGACCGTCGGCCTCACTGCCGCCACCACGAGTTTCATGGGCGACAGCTACACCTTCCTCGATTGTCCCGGTTCCGTCGAGTTTGCCCACGACATGCGCGCCGCGTTGCCGGCGGTCGACGCCGCAATCGTGGTCTGCGAGGCCGACGAGAAGAAGCTGCCGCAGCTTCAGATCATCCTGCGCGAGCTGGAAGAGCTGAAGATTCCGCGTTTCCTATTCCTCAACAAGATCGACCGCGCCAGCCAGCGCATCCGTGAGACGCTGGCGATGCTGCAGCCCGCCTCGCGCGTGCCGCTGGTGTTGCGCCAGATCCCGATCTGGAAGGGCGAGCTGATCGAGGGCTTCGTCGATCTCGCACTGGAGCGCGCCTTCATCTATCGCGAGCACAAGGCCTCCGAGGTGATCGCGCTCGAAGGCGGCAATCTCGATCGCGAGAAGGAAGCCCGCTTCTCGATGCTGGAGAAGCTCGCCGATCACGACGATGCGCTGATGGAGCAGCTGCTCGAGGACATCCAGCCGCCGCGCGATGCCGTCTTCGACGATCTCGCCCGCGAACTGCGGGAAGGGCTGATTTGCCCGGTGCTGCTGGGCGCCGCCGTGCGCGAAAACGGCGTGTTGCGCCTGATGAAGGCGTTGCGTCACGAGGCGCCCGGCGTTGCGGAGACCGCAAAACGTCTTGGCGTACCCGAGACCAGGGACGCGCTCGGCTATGTCTTCAAGACGCTGCATTCGCAGCACGGCGGAAAGTTGTCGCTGACGCGGCTGCTCGCCGGCCATCTCGACGACGGCGCCACGCTGCAATCCTCATCCGGCGGTGCCGGGCGCATCTCCGGCATCCTCGCCGTCAACGGCGCCTACGACACCAAGCGCGCCTCGGCCGAAGCCGGCGAGACCGTGGCCCTCGCCAAGCTTGATCCGGTCAAGACCGGTGACACGGTTTCGAGCGGCAAGACGGCGCCCGCGGCATTGATCACGATCGAGCCGACGCCGCCGGTGCTCGCGATCTCGGTCGCGGCCACCGACCGCAAGGACGACGTCAAGCTCGGCCAGGCGCTGACGCGCCTGCATGAGGAGGATCCCTCGCTCATGATCGTGCAGAACGCCAAGACTCACGACACTGTGCTGTGGGGCCAGGGCGAGATGCATCTGCGCGTCGCCAGCGAGCGCTTGCGCGACCGCTTCGGCGTCAAGATCACCTCGCATCCGCCTGCGATCGGCTATCAGGAGACCATCCGCAAGCCGATCACCCAGCGCGGCCGTCACAAGAAGCAGTCCGGCGGCCACGGCCAGTTCGGCGATGTCGTGCTCGACATCACGCCGCTGCCGCGCGGCGACGGCTTCAAGTTCGCCGAGAAGGTGGTGGGCGGCGCGGTGCCGCGCAACTACATCCCGGCGGTGGAGGAGGGCGTCGTCGATGGATTGGCGCGCGGTCCGCTCGGCTTCCCCGTCACCGACGTGCAGGTGACGCTGACCGACGGCTCCTATCACAGCGTCGATAGCTCCGATCTCGCCTTCCGCACGGCCGCGCGGGTCGGGCTCAACGAAGGCCTGCCGCAATGCCAGCCGGTGCTGCTGGAGCCGATCCACATGGTCGAGATCGTCTGCCCGACCGACGCCACTGCCAAGATCAACGCGATCCTGTCGGCGCGGCGCGGCCAGATTCTCGGCTTCGACACCCGCGAGGGCTGGACCGGCTGGGACTGTGTCCGTGCCATGATGCCGGAAGCGGAGATCGGTGAGCTGATCGTGGAGCTGCGCTCGGCCACCGCCGGCGCCGGCAGCTTCACGCGCCAGTTCGACCACATGGCCGAAGTCACCGGCCGCGCCGCCGACCAGATCATCGCCGCACATCAGCACGCGGCGTGATCGGGTAGGCGATCTCGTGCCCCGGACGCAGCGCAGCGCTCCTTCAGCGGTGCGCTGCAGAGCCGGGGCCCACGTATCAGCGTGCTCGGAATTTCTGGGTCCCGGCTCTGCGCAGCAACGCCAAGAGCGTTGCAGCGCGTCCGGGACACGAGATTCTCGTATGCCACCGCACCACACTCCGTCATTGCGAGCGCAGCGAAGCAATCCAGAAATCCCTCTGCGGAAAGATTCTGGATTTGCTTCGCTACGCTCGCAATGACGGAGGCTATGGACGACGCCTCCCTTGCTTTCGCCACCGTATGATCTATTTTACATCATTGTATATGTTCCAGATATCACTTATAACTGCTCGTAAGTGAGGCCAAGGTGATCACCTCGTTCCAGATGCGGGCAGCCCGCGCGTTGCTCGGCATCGACCAGAAAACCCTGGCCGAGCTCGCCGGCGTGTCGCTGCCGACCATCCAGCGGATGGAGGCCTCCACCGGCAATGTTCGTGGCGTGGTCGAGACCTTGATCAAGGTGGTCGAGGCGTTCGACCGGGCCGGCGTCGAGTTGATCGGCGAGCAGGCCCGCAGCGACAGCGGCGGACGTGGCGTTCGCTTGAAGGAGCCGGGGCCGCCGCGCCGTGTCGGAGCATGATCGCGCGTTGATCGTGCCCGGGATCAAGATGGGCTAGCGCATCGTCGCACCTTAGGACGCACGATGCTTCGGAGCATTGTGGGGCCAGCGGAGCACTTTGCTGACATGAGCATCACGAGCGATCAGGCAGGCCGGCTGCACCAGCTGCGTCAGCCGACCTTTGCCGAACTGTATCTGCCGAAGCTCGTCACCGTCTTTCGCGAAGGCTACGGCCTTGCGGATTTCCGCGCCGACGTCTTCGCCGGCCTCACGGTCGCGATCGTCGCGCTGCCGCTGTCGATGGCGATCGCGATTGCCTCGGGCGTGACGCCGGACCGCGGCCTCTACACCGCCGTCGCCGGCGGCTTCATCGCCTCCTTGCTCGGCGGCAGCCGGTTCCAGATCGGCGGCCCTGCCGGTGCCTTCATCGTTCTGGTCGCGGCGACCGCGGAGCGGCACGGCGTCGATGGCGTCATTCTCGCCACCATGATGGCCGGCCTGCTCCTGATCGCCGCGGGCCTGCTGCGCGTCGGCACCTACATCAAGTTCATTCCCTATCCTGTCACCGTCGGCTTCACCGCCGGCATCGCCGTCATCATCTTTGCCAGCCAGCTCCGCGATCTCTCCGGCATCACGCTCGTGGGCAAGGAGCCCAGCGAGTTCGTGCCCAAGCTCGTCGCGCTCGCCGGCGGCCTCAACACGATCAATCCGTCCGCCGTCGCGGTCGCCCTGGTCAGCATCGGCATTATCGCCGCCTTGCGCCGCTGGCGGCCGTCCTGGCCCGGGATCCTGATCGCGGTCGTGTTTGCAGCCGTCGCCAGCGCGGTGCTGTCGTTGCCGGTCGAGACCATCGGCTCGCGCTTCGGCGGCATCCCGCGCGAATTGCCCTCGCCGGCGCTGCCCGCATTCTCGCTGGAGAAGGCAAGGGCGGTGCTGCCGGATGCGATCGCCTTTGCGTTGCTGGCGGCGATCGAATCGCTGCTGTCGGCGGTGGTGGCCGACGGCATGACCGGCCGCCGTCATCGCTCCAATTGCGAGCTGGTGGCGCAAGGTGCGGCCAATATCGGCTCGGCGCTGTTCGGCGGCATCTGCGTCACCGGGCTGATCGCGCGCACCGCGACCAACATCCGCGCCGGCGCGCGCGGGCCGCTCGCGGGCATGCTGCATTCGGTGTTCCTGCTGCTGTTCATGCTGGTCGCGGCCCCGCTCGCGAGCTACATCCCTCTGGCTGCGCTCGCCGCGGTGCTGGTGGTGGTGGCCTGGACCATGGCGGAGAAGCATGAATTCGCAACTCTGCTGCGCTCGTCATGGGGCGATGCCGTGGTGCTGCTCGCGACCTTCCTGCTCACGATCTTTCGCGATCTCACCGAGGGCATCCTGGTCGGCTTCGCGCTCGGCGCGGTGCTGTTCATCCATCGCATGGCGGAGATGACCGGCATCGAGGAGCGCTCGCCGCTGGTTGCGGATGATCGCCCCGACGACGGCAACGGCGACCGTGTGCGTTACGATCCCGCGCTTGCGGTCGACCGCGACGTGCTGGTCTATCGCATCACCGGCGCGTTCTTCTTCGGCGCGGCCTCGGCGATCGGCGGCGTGCTCGACGGCATTGCCGACCGGCGCAAGGCCTTCGTGGTCGATTTCGCCGCGGTGCCGTTCCTGGATTCGACCGCGGCCAACGTGATCGGCCGCGTCGCCGCCAAGGCGCACCGCCAGGGCATCAGGCTGTTCATCACCGGGGCCTCGCCCGCGGTCCGCCGCGCGCTGCTCACCCATGGCGTCACGCCGCCGCGCGCGCGTTACCGCACGAGCCTCGAGCGCGCCATCGCCGACATCAAGGGCCGGGCCGCCGACGAGACCGCTGCGAGCTGACCGCGCGCGCTTGACAGAGCGGGCGCGACGCGAAATGGATCGCCTCGGAAACGACCCGAGGGAAAGATGACCGCGCCCAAGCCCCCTGCAGCCTGTCTGATCGGATGGCCGGCCGCGCATTCGCGCTCGCCGCTGATCCACCATCACTGGCTGCGCACGCTCGGCATCGAGGGCGGCTATGTCATCGAGGCGGTGCCGCCCGAGGATTTGCGCGATTTCGTGCTGCGGCTGTCGCTGCGCGGCTTCGTCGGTGCCAACGTCACCATCCCGCATAAGGAAGCCGTGCTGGCGCTGTCGACGCCCGACGCGCGCGCCAGGGCCGTCGGCGCCGCGAACACGCTGTGGTTCGCCAACGGCGAGCTGCGCTCAACCAACACCGATGTCGAAGGCTTCATCAACAATCTCGACGCCAGCGCGCCCGGCTGGGACATGGCCGAGGCTGCGCTGGTGCTGGGCGCCGGCGGCTCCTCGCGCGCGGTCGTGTTCGGCCTCCTGGAACGCGGCATCAGCTGCGTGCATGTCGCCAATCGCTCCATGGCGCGGGCCGAGACGCTGGCACAACAGTTCGGATCGAACGTGCATCCGCTGCCGTGGGACGCGATCGGCGACGTGCTGCCGCGCGCAAAGCTTCTCGTGAACACGACCTCGCTCGGCATGCATGGCCAGCCGTCACTCGACGTCGACCTCGCGCGTCTGCCGCAAGACGCGGTCGTCGCCGACCTCGTCTACGTTCCCCTGGTGACGCCGCTGCTCGCCGCAGCGACGGCGCGCGGCCTGAAGACCGCCGATGGGCTCGGCATGCTGCTGCATCAGGCGGTGCGCGGCTTCGAGCTGTGGTTCGGGCGGCGGCCCGAGGTCACCGCCGAGCTGCGCGCATTGGTCGAAGCCGATCTCACGAAGACTTGAGAGGGGCGCGGCGAATAGCACACCATCTCTGGAGTTCTACGTCGTGGGACAATCGGAGACCGCCATGCCTGTTCAACGTGCAACTTTCACACGCCCCCTGATCGCCGTCGCGATGGTGGTCGTCTCGACCTACTGCGCCTTCGCCCAGAGAGCGCCGGTGCCGACGCGCGTGCGCGGCACCATCGAAAGCGTCAATGGCGACACCATGCAGGTCAAGTCGCGCAGCGGTGAAGAGCTCAAGCTTCGCCTCGCCTCCGACGTGAACGTGTCGGGCGTTACCAAGATCTCGCTCGCCGACATCAAGCCGGGCTCGTTCATCGGCGCCACCACCGTGCCGGGACCGGATGGCAGCCAGAACGCCCTCGAGGTGCACGTGTTTCCGGAAAGCATGCGCGGCACCGGCGAAGGCTCGCGACCTTGGGACCTCAAGCCCAACTCCAGCATGACCAATGCGACCGTCGCGGAGAGCGTCGTCGGCAATGACGGTCACACGCTGCTGGTCAAGTACAAGGACGGCGAGAAGAAGGTGTTCGTCGCCGACGACACGCCGGTCGTGACCTTCGTGCCCGGCGACAAATCCGAGCTGAAGCCCGGCGCCAAGGTCATCGCCTTCATGAAGCAATTGCCCGACGGCTCGTTCGAGACCAACCGCGTCAGCGTCGGCCGCGACGGCCTGACGCCGCCGATGTGAGGGGCTGTGAGACGCGCACCTGACGCCTGAAATGCCGCCGTCGTCCCGGACAAGCGTCAGCGCAGGTCCGGGACCCATAACCACAGGGAAAAGTTGTTGCGCGAAGCAGGCCACTCCGAGCCCCCATAGCCACACCCTTCTGTGGCTATGGGTCCCGGATCGGCGCGCGCTTTGGGCGCGCTTGTCCGGGACGACAGTGATTATTGCTGCGGCATCCCGGCAGACGCACTCACACCGCAATCACGTGATCGTCGATCTCGTCCACCCGGTTGACGCCGCACAGGCCCATCGTGGTGAGCAGCTCCTTCTGGATGATGTCGATCGCCTTGGCGACGCCGGCCTGGCCGCCGGCACCGAGGCCATAGGCATAGGCGCGGCCGATCATGCACGACTTTGCGCCGAGCGCCAGCGCGCGCATCACGTCCTGGCCGGAGCGGATGCCGCCGTCGAACATGATCTCCATCCTGTCGCCCACCGCGTCCGCGATCTCGGGCAGGACCTCGATCGAGGACGGCGCGCCGTCGAGCTGGCGGCCGCCGTGGTTGGAGACCACCAGCGCCTGCGCGCCGGTCTTGGCGGCTTCCTCGGCGTCCTCGACGTCGAGGATGCCCTTGATGATCAGCTTGCCCGGCCAGATGCTGCGGACCCACTCGACGTCCTTCCAGTTCAAGGAGGTGTCGAACTGCGAGGCCGTCCATTCGGCGAGGCGGTTGAGATCTTCAGTGTTCTTCACGTGGCCGGCGATATTGCCGAAGGTGCGGCGCTTGCCCTGCAGCACGCCGGAGACCCAGGCGGGCTTGCTGGCGAAGTCCAGCAGCTTCGACAGCGACCATTCCGGTGGCACCGTCATGCCGTTCTTGATGTCGGCGTGGCGCTGGCCGATCACCTGCAGGTCGACCGTGAGCACCAGCGCGCTGCACTTGGCGGCCATCGCGCGCTGGATCAATTCCTTGATGAAGCCGCGGTCCTTCATGACGTAGAGCTGGAACCAGAACGGCTTCTCGACACTGGCGGCGATGTCCTCGATCGAGCAGATCGACATGGTCGATTGCGTGAACGGGATGCCGGCGGCCTGCGCGGCGCGGCAGGCGTGGATCTCGCCGTCGCCGTGCTGCATGCCGAGCAGGCCGACCGGCGCGAGGATCAGCGGCATCGTCGACGGCTCGCCGAGGATCGTGGTCGAGGTGTCGCGCTTGGAGACGTCGACCAGGATGCGCTGGCGGAACTTGATCGCCTGCATGTCCTCGCGGTTGGCGCGCAGCGTCTCCTCGGCGTAGGAGCCGCGGTCGCAATAGTCGAAGAATGCCTTCGGCACGCGGCGCCGATGCAGCGTGCGAAGATCGTCGATACAGGTAATATGCTTCATGTCGTTTCCCCGGCCCGTCACGTATCAAACAGTCTTGCATCGGAAGATTTCGGGGTCATCTAGCATGGTTGGATGCACAGCCAAATCGTTTGCAGAACGTTTTGGAAGGAGAGTGCCAAGGAGAGCGCCATGACGAAGCCGCACGCAGGACCTTCGCCGGAAGAGATCAAGGAGAAGCATGATCTCGAGGAGGCGCTGGAAGAGGGACTTGAGGAGACCTTCCCGGGCTCCGATCCCGTCAATGTCACCCAGCCGGCGCCGAGCCGCGCGGACGGCCATGTGAAGCGCTCGGATTAAGGCGAGTTCCACCCCTTTTCGCTGGTCACGCCGGAATTGCAATGGTAACAATGTGTTATCGGGGGCGGTCGCGGCGCCGGTTCCGTAATGATTCATCATATTTTTTGAAGCCAAGTTAGCCGCGATAGCTTTATAAGACCTCGGCAAATCAGGGATGCGGGTCCCGTTGGGGCAGCCCGTGGTTGTAGAGGGGAGTCCCTGGTTGTTGCTTGGGGGACGATATGAGCCGCAAATATTTCGGGACGGACGGGATTAGGGGCCGCGCCAACGGACTGATCACGCCGGAGCTCGCGCTCAAGGTCGGCCAGGCCGCGGGCCTTGCGTTTCAGCGCGGCGACCACCGCCACCGCGTCGTGATCGGCAAGGACACCCGTTTGTCCGGCTACATGATCGAATACGCCATGGTCGCAGGCTTCACCTCGGTCGGTATGGACGTGCTGCTGGTCGGCCCGATGCCGACGCCGGCGGTCGCGATGCTGACCAAGTCGATGCGCGCCGATCTCGGCGTGATGATCTCGGCCTCGCACAATCTGTTCGAGGACAACGGCATCAAGCTGTTCGGCCCGCAGGGCTTCAAGCTCTCCGACGATGTCGAGCGGCAGATCGAGCAGCTGCTCGACGAATCCCTCGACAAGCGGCTCGCCCAGAGCGCGAGCCTCGGCCGCGCCCGCCGCATCGACGGCGTGCATGACCGCTACATCGAATTCGCCAAGCGCACGCTGCCGCGCGACCTTTCGCTCGAGGGCCTGCGCGTCGTGATCGATTGCGCCAACGGCGCCGCCTACAAGGTGGTGCCCGAGGCGCTGTGGGAATTGGGCGCCGACGTGGTGCCGATCGGCGTCGAGCCCGACGGCTTCAACATCAACAAGGATTGCGGCTCGACCTCGCCGGAGGCGCTGTCGAAGAAGGTGCGCGAGATGCGCGCCGACATCGGCATTGCGCTGGACGGCGACGCCGATCGCGTCATCCTGGTCGACGAGCGCGGCCATGTCGTCGACGGCGACCAGCTGCTCGCGGTGATCGCGCAGAGCTGGAAGGAGGACGGACGCCTTTCGCGTCCCGGCATCGTCGCCACCGTGATGTCCAATCTCGGGCTGGAGCGCTTCCTGCAAGGGCAGGGCCTCGAGCTCGTGCGCACGCCGGTCGGCGACCGCTACGTGCTCGAGCAGATGCTGAACGGCGGCTACAATCTCGGCGGCGAGCAGTCCGGCCACATCATCCTGTCCGACTACGCCACGACCGGCGACGGTTTTGTCGCCGCATTGCAGGTGCTCGCCGTGGTGCAGAAGCTGCGCCGCCCGGTGTCCGAGGTCTGCCACCGCTTCGATCCGCTGCCGCAGATCCTCAAGAACGTCCGCCACAAGGGCGGCAAGCCGCTCGATGATTCCGACGTCAAGTCGGCGATCTCCGACGGCGAGAAGCGCCTCAACGGCCACGGCCGCCTCTTGATCCGCTCCTCCGGCACCGAGCCCGTGATCCGCGTCATGGGCGAAGGCGAGGACCGTCACCTCGTCGAGGACGTCGTCGACACCATTGTTTCGGCATTGGGGCAGGCCGCGGCTTGAGTCCTTCCTTCTCCCCTTGCGGGAGAAGGTGGCGCGAAGCGCCGGATGAGGGGTTCTATCCGCTCGCAACACAGCTCGTGAGGATAGAAACCCCTCACCCGTCTCGCCGCTAATGCGGCGAGCCACCCTCTCCCACAAGGGGAGAGGGTAAGAGGCGCATCCCAGCCATTTGCGATTGACGCTGGTCCCACCGTCGCTTGCGTCGTAATCAGCACCTCGCGGCAATCTGCCGCGCCGGATTGCCGCCTTGAACAAGCCTGTCGTCGTCTCAGAGGAAACGCTGACCGAGCCCGTCGTCGTCGCCGAATTGGCGCCGGCCGCCGCCAAGGGGCCGGCCTATATCGTGCTCGCCGGCATCAGCGTCTCGCACTTCCTCAACGACACCATGCAGTCGCTGATCGCCTCGGTGTACCCGATCCTGAAGGACGCCTACGCGCTCGACTTCGCGCAGATCGGCATGATCACGCTGGCATTCCAGTTCACGGCCTCGCTGCTGCAGCCGGTGGTCGGGCACTACACCGACAAGAAGGCGCAGCCCTATTCGCTCGCGGTCGGCATGGCCTCGACCTTCTTCGGCCTGCTGCTGCTTAGCGTCGCGCACCAATATCTCGTCATCCTCGTCGCCGCCGCGCTGGTCGGCCTCGGCTCGGCGGTGTTTCACCCGGAATCGGCGCGCATCGCGCGGCTCGCCTCGGGCGGACGCTACGGCTTTGCGCAATCGGTGTTCCAGCTCGGCGGCAGCTTCGGCACCTCGATGGGGCCGGTGCTCGCCGCGTTGATCGTGGTGCCGTTCGGGCAGGGCAGCATCGCCTGGTTCTCCTCGATCGCGTTTCTCGCCATCCTGATTCTCTGGCGCATCGGGCGCTGGTACGCGCCGCAGATCGCGACGAAGAAAGCGGCGCCCGTCCACACCCAGCCCGGTGCGCCGAGCTCGCGCCGTGTCGCGGTAGCGCTCGCAGTGCTCGTCGTGCTGTTGTTCTCCAAGCAGCTCTACGTCTCGAGCCTGTCGAGCTATTACATCTTCTACCTGATCGACCGTTTCGGCGTCTCGACGCAGGCAGCCCAGATCTATCTCTTCGTCTTTCTCGCGGCGAACGCCGTGGGTGCGTTTCTCGGCGGTCCGCTGGGCGACCGCTTCGGCCGCAAGATCGTGATCTGGATCTCGATCCTCGGCGCGCTGCCGTTCACGCTGGCGCTGCCCTATGCCGGGCTCGTTGCGAGCGCGGTGCTCAGCGTCGCCATCGGCCTGATCATCTCCTCGACGACGTCGTCGATCATCGTGTTTGCGCAGGAGCTGGTGCCGCACCGCTTCGGCATGATCTCCGGCGTGTTCTTCGGCGTCGCCTTCGGCATCGGGGGCCTGGGCGCGGCCGTGCTCGGCAAGCTCGCCGACCACACCTCGATCGAGTTCGTCTACCAGGTCTGCGCCTGGCTGCCGGCGATCGGGCTGCTCGCGGTGTTCCTGCCCAAGCTGCCGCGAAACGCGCGTTAACGCATCCTCTCTTGCCGCGTTGCGGCTTCACACATCGTTAGGGAATGCGGCGCCGATGTCGCATTTGGCGCGGCATTTTTGCAACGCTCGCACGGCGCGCGCGTGTAGGGTGAGAAAAAATCAACCTTAAAAATTAGGGTTAAGTGGCGCTTAAACATTTGCTGGCATCGTCCCCCCGTGAGTTTCCAGAACGTGAGGCGCTCGTATTCAGCCTCACCGGCCATAAGGACGAAGCCAATGCGTAGCGTTAAGTCTCTCCTTGCCGCGGGTGCGGCAACCCTGATCTCGTCGATGGCGTTCGCCGCCGATATGCCGATCGCCGCCCCCCCTCCGATGTACGCGCCGCCGGCTCCGCCCGCCGACTTCGGCGGCTGGTATCTGCGCGGCGACATCGGCATGACCAACCAGAGCGCGAAGCGCATCGAGAGCGCCCTGCCGGCCGGGTACTCGAAGACGACGGAAGGCCTCGGCTTCGACTCCTCGCCGCTGTTCGGCCTCGGCGTCGGCTATCGCTTCAACAACTGGTTCCGCGCCGACGTCATCGGCCAGTACCGGGGCAAGGCCAATTTGCACGGTAGCGACAATGTCGTGGGACCCGGCTTCGTCGGCGTCAACAACTACAGCGGCAGCAAGTCCGAGTGGCTCGTGATGGCCAACGCCTATGTCGACCTCGGCACCTGGTGGTGCGTCACTCCGTTCATCGGCGCGGGCGTCGGCGGCTCCTACAACAAGCTCAGCGGCTTCCGCGACGACGGCGTGTCCTACAGCCCGCTGCTCAACAACAGCGTCGCCTACTTTGCCGACAACGGAAAGTGGAACCTCGCCTGGGCCGCTCACGCCGGTCTTGCCTACAAGGTCAATCCCGGCTTCACCGTCGAACTGGCCTACAGCTACATGAACCTCGGCGATGCCGCGCCCGGCAACTACCGTTTGTTCGACAACAGCGCTTCCGGCCCGACCTCGATCAAGGTCAGGGACATCACCTCACACGACGTCAAGCTCGGCGTGCGCTGGGATCTCAACAGCCCGCCGGCCTACGTGCCGCCGCCGCTGGTCACCAAGGGCTGATCGCAACCTGATCGGTTAGGACTCCTTAACGGCGCGGGATCATCCCGCGCCGTTTTGCTTTGCGTATTTTTCATGGCGAGGTGCGGCGAAGGCGCCTGGCGCAACCATTGGTTAAGGTTAACAGGCGATGATCATCGCAACAGTTCGAGTCCGATGGAGCGTGGTGATGCGTAGGCTGGTGTTGGCAGCGGCGATGTTGGGGACGGTGTCTGCCGCGCAAGCGGCCGACATGCCGGACCTGCCCGTGCTGCGCGGCGGCTTCGCCGACGGTCTGTCGAAGACCTCCGTCAATTGGAATGGCTTCTATGTCGGCGGTCATGGCGGTTATACCGCAGATGCCACGGATTTCAGTCAGAGCGTGGTCGGACTGACCAACTACATCTTCCGCGACAGCGTACTCCAGGGGCCGACCTCGACGTGGTCGCTGCTGAACAAGACCAACACTCAAAGCACCAATTTCGGTGGCTTCGTCGGCCGCAACTGGCAATGGTATGATGCCGTTCTCAGTCTCGAGGGCACTTACAGCTACTTCAACGATATGGCGACATTGACGTCAGGAACCAACTCGCTCGTCATCGTCAACCCGCCTGGTGAGGTGCGGGCGCCCGGCGTCACCAACAACTATGCCGTCACGCTGACGGGTGCCGCGGCGGCACAGGTCAAAGACATGGTGACGCTCCGCGGCCGCGTGGGTTGGGACGGCGGCAGCTTCATGCCTTATGCCTTCATGGGCGCTGCCGTCGGGCGAATGGACGTGTCGCGCACCGTGACCAGCAGCGTCTCGATGCGACAGGACACGACGACGACGGATTTCTTCGGCAACACCACGACGATACTTGGAACGTGGGGCCCGGTTCCTGCGCAGTCGGGCACGCAAGGTCAGCACAGGACCAACACGTACGCAGTGGGTTGGACCGCCGGCCTCGGGCTCGAATACTGCGTTTGGGACGGCTTGTTCGCCCGCATCGAATACGAATATGTGAGATTCTCGCCCGTCATGAACACGCAGGTGACGTTGAACAACGCGCGCCTCGGCGTCGGCTACAAGTTCTGAGCCGTCCGCTTCCTGTTGACAGCTGCGCTTCGTCCTGATGCTCTCTCGTTCCGAAAGCGGGGCGGCAGCGATGAAGATCTACGGCGACAGCAATTCCGGCAATTGTCTCAAGGTGAAGTGGGTCTGCGACAAGCTCGCTGTGCCCTACCAGTGGATCGAGATCGACACCCGCAAGGGCGAGACGCGCACGCCGCAATTCCTGAAGATGAACGGCGCCGGCCAGGTGCCGACCGTCGCATTCGACGACGGCCGTACGCTGGCGCAGTCCAACGCCATCATCCGCTATGTCGCCCGCGACAGCGTGCTGGTTCCGCGCGACGCCTTCACGGCGGCCAAGATGGACGAATGGCTGTTCTGGGAGCAGTACAGCCACGAGCCTTATATCGCCGTGTGCCGCTTCCTCATGGTCTATCTCGGCAAGGATGCCTCCGAGCTCGATCCTGAAAAGGTCAAGCGCGGCTATGCGGCGCTCGACCGCATGGAGCAGCATCTCGCCGCCAGCCGCTTGTTCGCCGGCGAGGAGGTGTCGCTCGCCGACGTGTCGCTGCTCGCCTATACGCGCCTCGCGCATGAAGGTGGCTTCGACCTCGGTCGTTATGCCTCCGTCCGCCGCTGGATCGGCGACGTCGAAGCGTTTCTCGGCCTTCCGCCGGCGCGCTGAGGTGCGGAGTCGCCTGACATGAATGCCGAAGCCGTCTCTATCCGTCCCGCGCGCCGCGAGGACGTCGTCGCGATCGTGGCGATGCTCGCCGACGATCATCTCGGCCGCGCGCGCGAGCGCGTGGAGGATCCGTTGCCGTCCTCCTATTACGACGCATTCGCGCGGATCGCGCGCGATCCGAATCTGACGCTGGTGGTTGCCGAGAGTGAGGGCAGGGTGGTCGGCTGCCTGCAACTCGCGATTCTGCCGGGCCTGAGCTCGCAGGGCGGATCCCGCGGACTGCTCGAGGACGTTCGCGTTGCCACCGAGTGTCGCAGCCGCGGCATCGGCGAGCAATTGGTGCAATGGGCCGTGACGGAAGCAAAGGCGCGCGGCTGCAATCTGGTCGAGTTGCTCACGCATCAGACGCGCGTCGATGCGCAGCGCTTCTACAAGCGGCTCGGCTTTGCGGCGAGTCACGTCGGCATGACTGTCCGCTTTTGAGGCAGCGCGACGCGAGCGCTTCGCAGCCGGCGAAAAGCGGGCTTTTCATTCGGTCGTGTTAAGAGCCGGTAAACTACCGCTCCGTCGTTCACATTGATGAAGGAACGAAGGGTGCTACGGGGGCATCTGACACCGGGCTCGCTCGGTTCGGGACATTTCAATGACAAGCTATTCGATGATCAAGGTCGGCAACGACTACGTCGTGCAGGCCAATGACAAATGCATTTTGAAGGTCGGAAGCCGCCGCAAGGCGGCGCAATTGATCAGCGATGCCACGGACTTGCTGAACGCGCTCACTGTTGTCGAATCCCCTGATATTGCACCGGAAGCGCCATCACTGGCGCGTGAGGCCCCGGAACTTCCTTGACGGACCTTCCCGATTCCCGTATCAGCCGCGGCGGGACACCTCCCCCCAACGGGAGGCTTACTATCTGGAAGGGTAGATCATGACTGTAGCGAAGCCCGCTTCGCGGCCGACCGTGCCGCATTTCTCCTCCGGCCCCTGCGCCAAGCGCCCCGGCTGGAACGCCCAAAATCTCAAGGACGCAGCTCTCGGCCGCTCGCATCGCGCGAAGATCGGCAAGGCCAAGCTCAAGCTAGCGATCGACCTGACGCGCGAAGTGCTTGAGGTCCCCTCCGATTACCGCATTGGCATCGTGCCGGCCTCCGATACCGGCGCGGTCGAGATGGCGCTGTGGTCGCTGCTTGGCGCACGGCCGGTCACCACGCTCGCCTGGGAATCCTTCGGCGAGGGCTGGGTCAGCGACATCGTCAAGGAATTGAAGCTCAAGGACGTCACCAAGCTCAATGCGGGCTACGGTGAGATCCCCGATCTGTCGAAGGTCGATCCCAAGAGCGACGTCGTCTTCACCTGGAACGGCACCACGTCGGGCGTGCGCGTTCCGAACGCGGACTGGATCAGCGCGAGCCGCGAAGGCCTGACCATCTGCGATGCGACCTCCGCCGCATTTGCGCAGGCGCTCGACTGGGCCAAGCTCGACGTCGTCACCTTCTCCTGGCAGAAGGCGCTCGGCGGCGAGGCCGCGCATGGCATGCTGATCCTATCGCCCCGCGCGGTGGAGCGGCTCGAAACCTACAAGCCGGCCTGGCCGCTGCCGAAGATCTTCCGCATGACCAAGGGCGGCAAGCTCAACGAAGGCATCTTCGTCGGCGAGACCATCAACACGCCGTCGATGCTCTGCGTCGAGGATTATCTCGATGCGCTGAACTGGGCCAAGTCGATCGGCGGTCTCAAGGCGCTGATCGCGCGCGCCGATGCCAACACCAAGGTGCTGGCGGACTGGAAGGGGAAGACGCCCTGGATCGACTTCCTCGCCAAGGACGCTTCGATCCGCTCCAACACCTCGGTGTGCCTGAAGTTCACCGATCCCGCGATCACCTCGCTCTCCGAGGACGCGCAGGCGGAGTTCAGCAAGAAGCTGGTGGCCCTCGTCGAGAAGGAAGGCGCGGGCTACGACTTCGCCTATTACCGCGACGCGCCGGCCGGCCTGCGCATCTGGTGCGGCGCCACGGTGGAAGCAAAGGACGTCGAGCTGCTGACGCAGTGGATCGACTGGGCCTTCGCCGAGACCAAGGCCACGCTCGCGAAGGCGGCGTAAGCAAACCTAATCCTCGTCATGGCCGGGCTTGACCCGGCCATCCATCAATCAAGAGAGATGGATCCGCGGGTCAAGACCGCGGATGACGTGCCGTAAATGCAGCACGCACAACGGATCATCCCATGACCAAACCCAAAGTTCTCATTTCCGACGCGCTCTCGCCCGCTGCCGTGCAGATCTTCAGGGATCGCGGCGTCGAGGTCGACTTCCAGCCCAATCTCGGCAAGGACAAGGACAAGCTGGCCGAGATCATCGGCAATTACGACGGCCTTGCGATCCGCTCCGCGACCAAGGCGACCGCCAAGATCCTCGAGAAGGCGGCCAGGCTGAAGGTGATCGGCCGCGCCGGCATCGGCGTCGACAATGTCGAGATCCCGGCCGCGACGGCCAAGGGCATCATCGTGATGAACACGCCGTTCGGCAATTCGATCACGACCGCCGAGCACGCCATCACCCTGATGCTCGCGCTCGCCCGCGAGATCCCGCAGGCCGATGCCTCGACGCAGGCCGGCAAGTGGGAGAAGAACCGCTTCATGGGCGTGGAGATCACCGGCAAGGTGCTGGGCGTCGTCGGCTGCGGCAATATCGGCTCGATCGTCGCCGACCGCGCGCTCGGCCTGCGCATGAAGGTGATCGCGTTCGACCCGTTCCTGTCGCCGGAGCGCGCCAAGGACATCGGCGTCGAGAAGGTCGATCTCGACGATCTGCTCAGGCGCGCCGACTTCATCACGCTGCACACGCCGCTGACCGAGAAGACCAAGAACATCATCGACGCGGCCGCGATCGCCAAGATGAAGAAGGGCGTGCGCCTGATCAATTGCGCCCGCGGCGGTCTCGTCGACGAGCAGGCGGTGGTCGATGCGCTCAACGCCAAGCACATTGCCGGCGCCGCCTTCGACGTCTTCGTCGAGGAGCCCGCGACCAAGAGCGTGCTGTTCGGCCATCCCAACGTGATCTGCACGCCGCATCTCGGCGCCTCCACCACCGAGGCTCAGGAGAACGTCGCGCTGCAGGTTGCCGAGCAGATGTCGGATTACCTGCTCACCGGCGCGATCTCGAACGCGGTCAACTTCCCCTCGATCACGGCGGAAGAAGCGCCGAAGCTGAAACCGTTCATCGCGCTCGCCGAGAAGCTCGGCTCGTTCGCCGGCCAGCTCACCGAGAGCGGCATCCTCAAGGTCGAGATCACCTATGAGGGCCACGTCGCCGAGATGAAGATCAAGGCGATCACCTCCGCGGTGCTGTCGGGCCTGCTGCGGCCCATGCTGGGCGAGGTCAACGTCGTGTCCGCGCCGGTCGTCGCCAAGGAGCGCGGCATGGTGGTGGACGAGATCGTCCGCGCCGCGCAGAGCGATTATGAGAGCCTGATCACCGTCACGGTCACCACCGAGCGGCAGGAGCGGTCGGTCTCGGGCACCGTCTATGCAGACGGCAAGCCGCGCCTCGTCGACATCAAGGGCATCCGCGTCGACGCCGAGTTCGGCAAGTCGATGATCTACGTCACCAACGAGGACAAGCCGGGCTTCATCGGCAAGTTCGCGGGGCTTCTGGGCGACGCCAAGATCAACATCGCGACCTTCCATCTCGGCCGGGTCGCTCCGGGCAGCGATGCCATTGCGCTGGTCGAGGTCGACGGTGTGGTGCCGGCCGACGTGCTCGCCAAGGTGCAGGCCCTGCCGCAGGTCAAGCAGGCCAAGGCGCTGACGTTCTGAGCGGCTCCCACCGGCGTCATGGCCGGGCATAGCAGTCCGAAGGACGGCGTCGCTTCCGCTCGCCTATGACCCGGCCATCCACGTCTTGCCGCTCGGCGCGAAGAACGTGGATGCCCGGCCCTTCGCCGCGCCGAAGCGGCTTCGGCCGCGCAGGCGGGACAAGCCCGGGCATGACGTGTGGATAGAGCGGGCGCGCACGCCCCGGAATGACGATCATCATATCATATATTCCGACACGCGGAACAACGCCGTCTCCATCGCGGGAGGCGGCGTTTTCATTTTCCCCACCCCCAATCTTTGTGTACCAATGGCGTCAGGACGCTCCGTTCCAAATCGTTCGACAAGGGAGAAAACAATGCGTGAAGCCGTCATCGTTTCCTATGCGCGCACGGGCCTGGCGAAATCCGGCCGCGGCGGGTTCAACATCACGCCGCCGATGTCGCTCGCGGCCCACGCCATTCATCACGCGGTGGACCGCGCCGGCGTCGAGAAGGACTATGTCGAGGACTGCTATCTCGGCAATTGCGCCCATGGGGCGCCGAACATCGGCCGCCAGGCCGCGCTGCTCGCGGGGCTGCCGAAGACCACCGCCGGCGTGTCGGTGAACCGCTTCTGCTCGTCGGGCCTGCAGACCATCGCGATGGCCGCCAACTCGATCCGCTCCGACGGCGCCGATTGCATCGTCGCCGGCGGCGTCGAGAGCATCTCGATTCCCGGCGGCGGCACGCCGAAGGAATCGGTCGATCCGGAACTGCTCAAGGTCGCCCCCGACATCTTCATGGCGATGATCGACACCGCCGACATCGTCGCCGAGCGCTACAAGCTCAGCCGTGAATATCAGGACGAGTTCTCGCTGGAATCGCAGCGCCGCATGGCCGCGGCCCAGCAGGCGAACAAGTTCAAGGACGAGATCGTCCCGATGAAGACCAAGATGAAGGTCGTCGACAAGCAGACCAAGGCCGAGTCGATCGTGGACTACACCGTCGATCGCGACGAATGCAATCGTCCCGAAACGACGATGGAAGGATTGGCAAAACTCGAGCCGGTGAAGGGCCCCGGCAAGTTCGTCACCGCCGGCAATGCCAGCCAGCTCTCCGACGGCGCCGCCGCGGTGGTGCTGATGGAAGCCAAGGACGCCGAGAAGCGCGGCCTCAAGCCGCTCGGCCGCTTCGTCGCCTGGGCAACCGCCGGCTGCGAGCCGGACGAGATGGGCATCGGCCCGGTGTTCGCGATTCCGAAGCTCCTGAAGCGCACCGGCCTCAAGATCGACGACATCGATCTGTGGGAGCTCAACGAGGCCTTCGCCAGCCAGTGCCTGTATTGCCGCGACCAGCTCGGCATCGATCCCGCCAAGTACAACGTCAACGGCGGCTCGATCGCGATCGGCCATCCCTTCGGCATGACCGGCGCCCGTCTCACCGGCCACCTCTTGCAGGAAGGCGCCCGCCGCAAGGCCAAGTGGGGCGTGGTGACGATGTGCATCGGCGGCGGCCAGGGCGGCGCCGGCCTGTTCGAGATCTATCACTAAAGGCCCAAGTCTCGCGCAGACAAGGAAGCACGGCGCTGGTGAAGCGCCGTGCTTCTTTTTTGGAACTGTGCCTGTGCACGTCACCGTGCACAGCGGCGAGCATTGTAGCGAAATACACGTATTAATACGTGCCCGCAAATTAACGGAAGCTTTCACCGAATATCGCTTCATCAATGGCATCGCTCACCACCAGCTTGGTTCACGATGCGGCTCCTCTCCCTGCGACTCACTCACAAGATCACCGCGATCGGCGTCATTGGCGTCATCGGCGTCGTCCTGATCGGCGGCATTCACCTCTACGGCGAGCGGAGGATGGGCGTCTATCGCGACGCGGCCGAGGATGCGCGCACCGTGTTCGAGCTGAACAACAGGATCGCGGTCGAGCTGCTCGAGGCGCGCCGCGCCGAGAAGGATTTTCTGCTGCGCAGCGATCCGGCCAGGGCGCAGCGACAGGTCGAGATCAGCCGGCAGGTGGCGCTCGACATCGAGACGCTCCGCGGCAAGATCGCAGCGCTCGGCCAGCCCGAGCTGGCGCACAAGATCGACGCGATGAATGCGTCGCTGAAGACCTATCAGGCCCGCTTCGCCGCGGTGGTCGAGGAACGGCAGCGGCTCGGCCTCGACGAGAAGTCCGGGCTCGAAGGCCGCCTGCGCGCTTCCGTCCACGGCATCGAGAGCCAGGTCGACCAGTTCCAGTATTCCGAGCTCAAGGTCATCATGCTGATGATGCGCCGGCATGAGAAGGATTTCATGCTGCGTCGGAACGCCAGATATGGCGAGGAGATGAAGAAGCGCGCGTCCGAATTTGCCGCAGGCCTCGACGCGGCAGCCATTGCCGACGGCGCCAAGGCCGAGCTGCGCCAGAAGCTCGCCGATTATCAGCGCGACTTCTCCGCCTGGATGGAGACCGCGCTGAAGCTGGCGGCCGAATCGAAGGCGATGTCCGAGGCCTTCGCGTCGGTCGAGCCCGTGATCGAGCAGGTCTCGACATCGGTTGACCGCATCCGCGCCGATGCCGACCGTCTCAACGAGGCCGAGCGCACCAGCATCCAGTTCTGGATTTCGGTGGCGATCGCGTTGATTGCGACGGGCGTGCTCGGCCTCGGCATCTTCATCGGACGTTCGGTCTCGAGGCCTTTGACCGCGATGCGCGCGGCGATGATCGAGCTTGCCAACGGCAATTTCGCCATCGTTCTTCCCGGCCTCGGCCGGCCCGACGAGATCGGCGAGATCGCGCAAGCCGTCGAGACATTCAAGATCAACGCCGAGCGGAAGGCGCAGGAGGAGGCCGAAGAGAAGATCAGGCAGGACAAGCTCGCCGCCGAGCGCCGCCGCGCCGACATGATCAGGATGGCGGACGATTTCGAAGGCGCGATCGGCGAGATCGTCGAGACCGTGTCGTCGGCGGCCAATGAGCTCGAGGCGTCGGCGACGTCGCTGACCACGACCGCCAGCCGCTCGACCGAGCTTGCCACGCTGGTCGAGGCGGCGTCCGAGGAAGCGGCGACCAACGTGCAGTCGGTGGCGTCCGCCGCCGAGGAGCTGACCGCCTCCGTGAACGAGATCAGCCGCCAGGTGCAGGCCTCCGCGCGCATGGCGGGCGAGGCCGTCACCCAGGCCGGGCAGACCAATGACCGCGTCAGCGAATTGTCCAAGGCGGCCGCGCGCATCGGCGACGTGGTCGAGCTCATCAACGCCATCGCCGGCCAGACCAATCTCTTGGCGCTGAACGCCACCATCGAGGCCGCGCGTGCGGGCGAAGCCGGACGCGGCTTTGCCGTGGTGGCCTCGGAAGTGAAGGCGCTGGCCGAGCAGACCGCGAAGGCGACCGGCGACATCGGTCAGCAGATCTCGAGCATCCAGGTCGCGACGCAAGATTCCGTCGGTGCGATCAAGACCATCGGCGGCACCATCGAGCGTCTGTCCGAAATCTCCTCCACCATCGCGGCCGCGGTGGAAGAGCAGGGCGCCGCGACCAGCGAGATCTCGCGCAACGTCCAAAGCGCCGCCGCCGGCACCACGCAGGTCAGCGCCAACATCTCCAGCGTGCGCCAGGGCGCGACCGAGACGGGATCCGCCTCCTCGCAGGTGCTGTCCGCGGCGCAATCGCTGTCGAACGACAGCAGCCGGCTGAAGATCGAGGTGAGCAGGTTCCTGGAGACGGTGCGGGCGGCGTGAGCCCCCGCCGTCGTTCCGGGGCGTCGCGAAGCGACGATCCCGGAATCCATTGCACCACCATTGATGCGGATCGATGGATTCCGGGCTCGCGCCAAGAGGCGCGCCCCGGAATGACGGCTTGAGCGTGCCGCGCCCTACGCCCCCGCCAGCGCTGGCGCGAGCACCACCTCGATCAGCGTGCCGTGGCCGGCGCTCTTGATGTTGAACCGGGCGCGGTTGGCTTCGACCAGCGCTTTGGTCAGCGACAGGCTCAGCGCCGAGCTGTCGGCGGCATCGCCCGGCGGCGGCGTGCGGAACGGCTCCATCGCGGCGGCGACTTCGCGCTCGGAAAGGCCATGGCCGGTGTCGCGGATGCGCAGCGCAATCTCGCCGCGATCGGTCAGCGCGGTCGAGACGATGACCTGGCCGCCGGCGCTGGCGAGCCGGATCGAGTTCGAGATCAGGTTCATGGTGATCTGCCGCATCGCGCGCGCGTCGACGCTCACCTGCGGCAGCGCATGGGCGAGCGAGGTGCGGATGATGATGCGCTCGCGGTTGGCCTGCGGCTGCATCACCGTCACGCAGGCCTCGACCAAATCGTTCAGGTTCAAATTCGCGAAATTCAGGTCGAGCTTGCCGGTCTCGATCCGCGACAGCTCCAGGAGGTCGTCGATGATGGCGATGACACGCTCGCCGGAAGCGCGGATGTCCTTCATGTATTCGCCGTAGCGCTCGTTGCCGAGCGCGCCGAAGCGCTCGGAGATCATCACCTCGGCAAAGCCGATGATGGCGTTGAGCGGCGTGCGGATCTCGTGGCTGATCCGCGCCAGCATGTCGGCCTTGGCGTTCGCCGCGCCGTCGACGAGGCGGCGGGCCTTCGTCAATTCGCTCTCGCCCTTCTTCGCGTGCGAGAGATCGCGGAACACGGCGAAGAAGTTCGGCCCGTCGGGGCGGGTGCGGCCCATGATCATCGCAAGCGGAATGACGCCGCCCTTCTTCTCGCGGCCCAGCACCTCGCGGCCGTGATCGAGCAGGCTGGAGATGTCCTGGCTCTTCAGGCTTTCCAGATAATCCGCGACGATCTGCTGGCTCTCGGGGGCGAACAGCGTCAGCAAATTCTGCTGCAGCAGCGCCTCGCCGTCATAGCCGAACAGCGCCTCCGCGCTGCGGTTACAGGCGTGGATGTTGCCTTCGGCGTCGAACATCACGATGCCCTCGGCCGTGGTGTCGAGGATGGCGGCGAGATCCTCGGCATCGGCATCGCCGGCCGCGGGCTCCGCGTCCGCGGCGTCAGGCTCTGCGGCCACCACGGTCTCTGCGACGGCAGCCGCCGCGATCGGCGCCGCCTGCGGCAGCGCGCAGATCAGCGCATGCGCGCTGTCGCCGTCCCACTCGATCGTGTGCAGATGCGCTTCCGTCGCGGGCGGCGGCGTTTCGCCGTTCGCGATTGTCGCGCTGATCGTCACAGGCGTGCCGCCTTGCGTGGTGCTGCTGGCCGCCGACACGCCCGGCTCGACATAGAGCGCATCCAGCCCGCCGGCATGCTCCAGCGCGTTCAGGCCGTCATAGCCCATGCGCGCGAGGAAGGCGGGATTGGCGTAGAGCAGGCGGTCGAGCCGGTAGATCAGGATGCCCGTCGGCAACAGGTCGAGCAGCGTGCGGTCGCGCGCGCTCATCCCGCGCGGCGGCGGTGCGGGCTCGGTCAGCCATTCGGCGGCGGCCTGCGGCGGCTCCGGCTCCGGTGCTTCGGCGCTGGTCTCCGCCACTGGTCCGGCCGCGTCGGTCGTGATGGTCTCGCGCTCGCGTTCGAGCCGCTCGGACAATTGCCGCGCGAGCTCGTTGAACGCGCTGTTCTCGACCGGCGTCAACGTCGGCGGCCGCGTATCGCCGGCGACGCGGAACGGCACGACATTGGGAGGCGTTTCCACGGGCGTGTCCAGTTGGGTTGGGTGTGAAGTCTCGCTTGTGGGCTCTGGCAGGTCGGGTTCGGCTTGCGGTTCAGGCTCGGCTTGCGGCTCAGGCTCGGATGGCGCGATCGGCGGTGCCTCTGCTTCGCCCTCCGCCTCAGCTTCCGCCGCCGCTTCAGGCTCGGGCTCCGCATCGAACGCGACGGCCTCAGTGGAGCGATCCTGTGCCGGCGGCTCGACGAGCAGCTCGAAGCGCCTGAGCGCCTCGAGCCGGTTGAGCGCGTCGAGATCGCGGCAGACGCCGAAGCCGCGGAAGCCGGCGAATTCACGGTTGTGGTCGTAGACCGGCAGGCCCGCGAGCTCGACCGGAATGTGCTCGCCGCCGTCGGCCGGCCAGTTCACTGTGATGCCGGCCCAGGTATCCTTGCTTTCCAGCGCCTTCGCCACGCGGCCCTCGGGATCGAGCGAGAATTCCGCGGCGATCTCGCGCCAGGGGCGGCCGAAGCCGGCGGCCGTGTGCGTGCCGATCAGGCGGATGAATTCATCGGAGCCGAGCACAAAGCGGCCCTCTTCATCCATCTGCCAGAGGAAGCGCAGCGGATGCTGACGCGGTGCGGGCGGCTCTGGGTGGCTAGAAGAGTCCTGGCCCGAAGTCGGCTCGACCATGCCCGCATTGATCGGCGCGGGCTGCGGCGACACAATGGCTTGCGGCTGGTTTTCAACCGGAGTTTTGGCCGCCGCGGGGACGACCGGCTCCGGCGTCGGCGCAATCGTCTCGGCGGGCGGTTCGGCCGGCTCAGTGAATGCGTCGAACAGCGCAATCGCAGACGGTGCCTCGTCTGGCGCAGGCTGTGCGTCCTCCGGCACCGCGGCCGGAGGCTGCGCGGGCGTGACGTCGGGCGCGGCCTCGTGCGCCGCCGTGGAGGCGGCCGGCTCGATCAGCGCGACCAGGCCGATATCGGCGCCGCTGCCGACCCGCTGCAGAACCATCTGGCCGATGCCGATCGGCGTCGCAGCGCGGCCGGTTGCCAGCGCATCGCTGCGGGCGCGGTCGAGCCCGGCCTCGAGCAGATCGCGGAAGCCGAGCAGGGGGCGCGCGGCCTCGCTCGCGCCGACGAACAGCCCGTCCGGCGCGAACGCCGCCATCGGCACCTTCGCGCCGGCGACCAGCCGATGCAGCCGCTCGACCAGCGGCATGGTGCGCAGCGTCGGGTCCATCGCGATGACCAGCACCGCATGGCCGCCGTCGGCAAAGTCGAGCCGCGCGCAAGCACAGGTCATCAGCGCCCCTAACCGGGCGCCGAAGCCGCGCAGCCGCTGCAGCCGCATTGCGCCGTTCGCCGGCAGCTGGGGGGCGAGCCTGACGATTTGGCGGCGATGGCTGTCGGCGGGGCCGAACACCTTGTCCGCAAGGCCGGCGCTGTTGGCCGCGCCGAACAGTTTTGCGCCGACCGGATTGGCCCACAGCACGCGCGCGCCGTCGGTCGACCATAGCCAGGCCGGCAGGGCAGAGGTCGCATGCACGGCCAGCCGCGGATCGCCCACCCCTCGCAACTGGAAATCCGAACGCGTCATCAGGCCGGCTGCATCTCACGCTTCACGAGTGGCGGCTGCCGGGAATGACAGCCTTAAGAAAGGGTTAGTATCGCCCGGAAGCCGCGACCAGGTCCACGGCCCAAAGCCCGCGATGGATTCCCAAGCGGCGATAACCTTAATCCCGCCAACCCCGCAAGCCGAGCCGACGTTGCATCCAAGGGATTCAAGGCGTGGGCGCTTGCGAAGAGACGCAGGGCTCGCGGCATCTACGGCGCCCATCCTCCCCTGGAGGGCCCGGGACGAGCGTAGCTCGCCCGTGGATCGGTTCGCACGCAGCGAAGCGGAGAGCGAACCGAGGTGGGGTGACAGTCTCTCCCCACAGGCGGTCCCCGAGCGGAGAGATCACCCCACCCGGCTCGCGCTGCGCGCGATCGACCTACGGGCGAGCTACGCTCGTCCCGGACCCCTCGAGGGGAGGGTAAGAGCGCGTGGGTTGCCGGGCGCATCCCACTACCTCACCCCCGGTTCCCCCGCCTGGGAACCTCATCCTCCCCGAGATTAAATTTCGCATCGCACCCCTCTGCCGCGTTGCGATGCACAATGTTGACATGATAGGCAGCCATAATTCTGGCGCTGGGCGAGCCATCACCTTTGTTTCGCGTTTCCAGTCTTCGTACCCGCTCAATGCGCAGGGCCCATGGTCGGGGCCGGCGGGCGCGCCAGAAAGGCTCACTCCATTTTTTCAATTAGCGTGAGGGACCAACATGACAGGTGCGACTGATCCGTTTTCTGCCTCGATCATCCCGTTCGAGGTTCCCGAGCAGGTGCGTGCGTTCGCCGAGAAGGGCGCGGCGCAGGCCCGCGAGAACTACGCCAAGTTCAAGGACGCCGCCGAGACCCACAACGGCACCGTCGAGGCCGTGTTCACCTGCGCTTCCAAGGGCGCGAGCGAGTACACCGCCAAGCTGGTCGAGTTCATGAAGGCCAATTCGAGCGCCCAGCTCGACTTCGCCCAGCAGCTGTTCGGCGCCAAGTCACCGACTGAAGCGATGGAGCTGTGGACCGGCCACGCCCGCAAGCAGCTCGAGACCTACCAGGCCCAGGCCAAGGAGCTGGTCGAGCTCACCCAGCGCGTCGCCAACGAGACCGCCGAGCCGATCAAAGCCAGCGCCTCGAAGTACTATCCGTCCGCCGCCTGAGCGGAGCGGTTCGGTGTGAGATGCGAAACCCGGGCCCGAAAGGCCCGGGTTTTTTCTTCGCCTCTCCCGCTTCCCCATGTGGAAATCCAAGAATGGTCGTCATCCCCGGGCTTGTCCCGCCTGCGCGGCCGAAGCGCTTCGGCGCGGCGAAGGCCCGGGCATCCACGTTCTAGGTGCCCCGGGCAGAAGCCGTGGATGGCCGGGACAAGCCTGGCCATGACGATGTGGAGACGAAGCGCCATAACCGCGTCATATGCGGCCGCGCTAGCGGCACAGGGGAGCGCAACTCTCCGAGCCCGCCACCCCGCCCGATTTCCCCGCACCGACGATGATTTCACCCGGTTTTTCACCCCATTGCGGCCTTGCCAAACCGGGCCGTTGCACCTAGTTTCCGCCCCGTCCAGCCCCCTCAGGCATCAAGCCTTTTCAGGCAGCCCAAGGCGCGGCTCGCAAGGATGCAGTTGTAGCTCAGTTGGTTAGAGCGCCTGTCTGTGGAACAGGAGGTCGGTGGTTCGAGCCCACCCAACTGTACCAACACAGTTGAATTGTCCTGCAATCCCGGCATCTTACTGATGGACCTCACGTATTTGCGCCGCCTAAAATACAAAAGGCGTCACAAATGGCATTGCGGATGGCTGCGTTAACTCGTGCTTCGGATGGGCGATGGTTTGCCCGCAAAGGCATCCCCGAGGATGTTCGTGTCGAGTACCAGCGCCTCTACGGCGTCAAACGTGAGGCTCACCTCAAGCTGCCTGCGGACACTCCTTGGCACGAGGCAAAGACGCGCAAGGCCGAGTGGGAAGCGGAGGTAGAGACGCGCATTGCCACGCTGCGAGCCCAGCGCAATGGCAAGGGCCAGCCACTCACCAAGCTCAACGCAATCGCGCTCGCTGGTCGATGGTACAATTGGTTTGTCGCCCAGTACGAGAATGATCCCGGCCCTGCGAAGGTCTGGCGGGAGTTGAGCGACCTGTTCGTATGGGAAGTAATCGCTCCCGAGGCACCCGACAGTTACGAGGAGGACCCAAGGTCTGATCCTCATTGGGATTGGGCCAAGGAGCCTGAAGTACGCGAAGCGGTGCGACCCCGGGTCGCCGAGCAGGCGCGGGTCGCGACCTTTCTGGCCAGCGAAGGCATCGCCCTGAACGCTACAGCGTATGCGCTCTTTGTGGATGCTGTCAGCGACAACCTCTTGCCCGCGTTCGCGGTGCTGGAGAAGCGCGCGAATGGCGACTACTCACGCGATGAAAACCCCAGCACTTTCCCAGAGTTCAAAGATGGTCCCGCGCGGCCTTCCGGCGTGAGCTGTTGGGAATTGTTTGAGGCGTTCGTGCTTGCGGTCAAACCGGCTCCTAAGACGGTGAGCCGATGGCGCTCGGTGTTCCTCGAAATGCAACGCGAGTTTGCCGAAGTGGGAGCCGATGGCATCACCGAGGATGCTGCCCGCAGATGGGTGCACGGACTGATCAATGAAGAGCGAGCTGCGATCACCGTGCGCGAGATTTGGCTGTCTGCCTCACGTCGCGTATTTGGTTGGGCGCGTGAGCACAAACGCATTCGGCAAAATCCCTTCAAGGAGGTGAAGGTAGACGTTCCTCGCAGGGTGCAGACCAGAGAAGATGGACGCAGTTTTACTGCTGCCGAAGCGAGCATCATTTTGAAAGCGAGCCTTTCATACGAAAAGCCCACCACCCCCACGGAGAGAACGCGCCGATGGGTGCCGTGGTTATGCGCCTACTCCGGCGCGAGACCGGGCGAGATCACTCAGTTGCGCGGCAGCGACATCGAAGACCGCAACGGCCTTCTCGTGATGAAGCTGACGCCAGAAGCTGGAACTATAAAAACGAGTAAGGCGCGTGTTGTGCCGCTTCACGAGCATATCATCGCTCAAGGTTTCATGGAGATGGTGAAGCGGATCGGGAAGGGGGCGCTGTTCTACAATGACAGTTCTCCTCAGCGGGTGAGCACTGATCCTCTCAAACCTTCGCGGGACCGTGCTGACACCGCGCGCGCACACTTGGGAACGTGGGTGCGTGGACTTGGCGTCGATGATCCTGAGCTCAGCCCGAACCATGCTTGGCGACACACGTTCAAGCGGATTGCTGATGAGATTGGGATGCCCGAGAAAATGAACGATGCGATCACGGGACACACGCAAGCCACCGAGGGCCGGAAGTATGGAGCGCCCACTGTAGTCACAATGGCTGCTGCGCTCGCGAAATTCCCGCGCTACAAGCTGGATTGATCTCCGCTGAACGACGCGCGTTTGCCCTTGCGGCGAGCAGATTGACAACGCGCCGCTCTGACGCTCCGACGACCATGCACAAGGCGGACGAAGTCTAAGGAGGTGGGAAGGTCGCGTTTGGGACTGCTCAAACCACAGAAAACAAGATGTCTATGCTATACTGCGTGCGCTCTCAGGGAGAGGGGGACGTAGGCCATGTTGCACATCAAGACTACTCGCGGATGGCGCCTATTGCACAAACGGCACTATGAGATTGCGAAGTATTGGCGAGAGAAGGGCTGGGGGGTCGAGGAAAAGGTCGCCAGGTTAAAAGACTCAGACTTTTGGGTTAGTGAGCGCAGCTACGATTATTGGGATGTGAAGACCCGCCTTGTCTATGGCGCAAGACAACGAGCTAAGAAATTTTCCATTGAGTTCAGCATCAGTCTTACGGATTTCGAGATTCCAGATGTTTGCCCCCTCCGTCGCGTTCCTTTCAAAGTCGGCACAGGGCAGCACACCGACGACTCCCCCACGCTGGATCGTAAAGATCCTCGCCTTGGCTATGTGGAGGGAAATGTCTGGGTCATTTCACACAAGGCAAATCGGCTCAAGGGGGACTTCACGCCAAATGAGTTGAGGACATTCTGCGAAAATGCGTTGGACTTGGATTGGGTCACTTGGACCAGCGACGATGATGATGCCTTCCGGCGGCAGGACGCGGAATGGAAGCGCAAAATGAATGAGAAGCACAAACCGAGATGGTGGGCTCTCTGGGGGCGCCCGAAATCGGAGGGTGAGCTAACTCCCGTTTCCGCAACAATTCAGGAAAACGGCCGCACCTAAGGCTCCGATGGAAAACCTCGGGTGCGGCTTGGCATTCTTACGCAACTTTCACGAGGTAGCCTTTGGTGGCGGAACCTCGCCCCTCAACCTTGTAGAGCACTCCCAATTCACGAAGTGCGGCTGATAGGTTGCTGGCGACTTTCGCAAGGTCTTCCTTGAGCCTTCCGAACTGTCTGCCGGTCAGCGATAGCTGAGTGCGAACATACGACAGAGGCGTTTGCCCCGGCTCGCGTGTCCGCATCAGCTCGATGACGGCTTGAGCGACGGAGTTGCTGCGCGGTGCATAGACCTTGGGGCCATCAGGCTCAAAGTCCCACGCAACCTGCTTCAGGCCGGGCATGTTGGTGTGGATGTCTCTTAGGATGGCGTCTCCACGCCAGTCCTTCGGTAGGACAATGTACACGTCCGCCTCCGTGCATCGCCCCTCAGCATCGGTCACACGCCTGATGCAAATGCGGTTGATGGCTTGGATCACGGATGCCGAGACGTCCTTCTGAGAGATGACAGCCAAGATGTTCTCGTGTTCGCCGTGGCGGGGAGCCTTGAGCCACGAGGCATCCTTTGGCCCGTCGATGGCGAACACGTTGTTGATCGGCCGCGTCGGATCTTGCCAGTAGAGCCCGAAGATCACAGCCGCGTTGCAATGTTGCCAATCATTCTTCCCGTCCACAGCGCCCCAGTAGCCGACGTGCAACGGCAGTTCTTTTGTGCTGTATGTGCCAGCCAGGTCTTTCGCGCACTTGTGGACGCACAGGAACACCTCTCTTCCCTCTGGCAGTTGCTTTCGCAGTTCAGCGGCAAGGCGGGGCAGGCGTGTATGCTTCGTCTTCTCCATCTTGGTTTTGCCCATGCCCGAGGCCGTGCGCGCGACGTGCAGTGTCACGTTTTCGTAGTTGCGGATGCCGCGAGGTACATCGGCGATCATGACACCTCCGCCCAGTAGCTCGTACGTTACGTTGGAGCGAGCTGTGGCATCCAGCACCAGAACTCCCGGCAGGCCTTTGGGAATGATGTAACGAGCAGAATTGAGAGTGTGTTGAGCACCGCTGCGGTGATAGTAGGCGAACTCTTCCAGCATGACCTGCACCGCCTCAAGCACGGTTGACACGTTGTGTGCAGCATCCTCAGCGAAGAGGTCAGGATCGAACTCGACGGAGCCCAAGGCCTCGTGGAGAGCTTCAATCTCCGAGGCGTGCTCGGGGGAGCCCTGAGCCCACAGAGGCACCGTCTGCGCATCGCCGCGAGCGTGCTCTTGTTCCCTCTTGTCGAGGTAGCCCTGCAGTTTTGTCAGTATGTTGATGGCACCTCCGAATTTGTCTCTGTCCTCGTGCGGGATCGCTCGCAACACCAATTCAATGTCCTTGCTGCTGATCCGATGGTGGCTAACTGAGTTCAACAAAGCCTCGTCCACCACAACGAGATGGCGCTTGCCTCCAGCCCACGAGTAGAACGAGTTCCAACGCTCCTCTGAGCCCGCCCCGAAGGACCAGCAGGCGCGCATGAAGGCGGCGTGGGTGATCACCAGAATGTCCGCGTCCGCCATTTCGTGGGCCTTGAGCTTACCCTCGGTGTGACTAGTGACCGCTACGGTATGTCCAGCGATTGCGTTGATCTTCTGCACCAAGCTTTCAGCATCCTTGATAAGCCGGGTGACGATCAGAGCGCCGATTGGTGTCCCTTCGCCCTTTGCGTTGGCCTCCGCTTGGAGAGCTGCGTAAACACAGGTGCCCTCGGTCTTACCCGAGCCGGTCGGTAGGGGAAGCACCACAGAAGGCTTGAATAGACTGTCACTCGCATTGTTGATGATCAGTTCTCTGGACCTGCCCTCGAAGACGCACCAAGCCTCCTTGAGGGTCGGTGTGGCTGGCATGTTGCCGTCGGAGATTTCGGACCAGTGTTGAACCATACGGTTCAGGAAGATTTGCGACGGCACGAGAGCAAGCCCGTGCTGGTCGATAGAGGTCTGCAAAGCAGAATTGTCCTTGAATTGAACACGACCCCTCATCCGGCCAAAGGACGGTCAGGAAGTGTCATGTTTGATGATTGTTAAGACCTCCCCCTTTTTCTCCTAAGAGAACAAACAAGGTGGAGCTTGAGGGGGAGATTGGAGTGTGAGAAAGTTGACGGTGAAAAGCTCGAACCGCAGCGGTCTCGGAGCCTGCCTTGTGGGCCATAGGGAGCCCGGAGGGTTCGTTTGAGCGTCTTGGTGCGGCATCAGCCATCACCCATCAAGAACGCCTCAATGGAGTCCCCTGAGCCCTTACCGGGTATGTCGTGGTTTGGGTTGTTTGTTGGTGTTACTCTAAGGCGTCCAGAAGCTCAGAAGTCGTCAGCTATAGGATGTGGTCCGCAAGAGAACACCTAAAAGTAGAGATAAGTTGATCTCGGTATACGGCGTTCCGCTCTCGTGCAGGCCAGCAGGCTTCCGGCCACCAACCTGTCGGTCGCCCAAGGCTCACCAGAGGCTTCCAAGGTCTCCCAATGTGCCTCTGGTGCTCGCCCTGCGCGGTTGGTGCCGCTCGCGCCTGCTCAGTCGCCCGAGGCGATAAGCGTGTTCAGAAAGTCTTCAGGCCTATCCCCCAAAATCGCCTCTTTGCTGGTTGGCTTGGCCTTGGTGTACGTGAGGACGATGTTGGCGGCTTGAGCTTTCACTCGTGGGGTCGATGGTCCGACAGCGAGCACGAAGGCTTCCCGCAGGGCACCCTCGGCCTTTCCTTCGTCAGTAGGCGGCACGAAGATCCCACCGTCGCTGTTGTTAGCAACCTGGCGGGGCAGGTCAGGCAGTTCACCTTTCGCCTTCAGGCCTTGGATGAACCTATCGGCAAGTTCGTTTGCTCGTGCCCACAGGTGTTCCGCTTCGGCGCGGCGCATCCCATCGGGCACACCGTATCTGTAGAACTTGGTCGGGTCGGCCTTCGCAGCCGCGATCCGCGCTTGATCCCGACGCTTCATGTTCTCGCGAAACTCAGGAGTAGCCCAGAGTTCCTTGAGGCGCGCCGATGTAGCTTGAGTGGCCCTCGGGGCGCCCTTGCCCCGTGCAGACTTCTTTCGTGGGCGAGATTTGGTCGTGGTTGTCATTACTCTTTTTGATTTCTGCATTGGTTGCTTAGTGCAGGGTTTCGCTCGGGTCGCGCCCGATAAGGTGCGAGAAGAAATCGCGAAGCGCGGTTTCGTAGCCAGCCTGCCATTCGTTCTCGGCGGGATCGCACTCGCAGAGTTCAAGCTCCCCGTAGAGCCAATCGAGTGCTTCATCCCAGTTCAGTTCTTCTTGCTCGAAGTCGGTGTCGTTCATCGGAAGTGTCATTTGAGTTCCTTGCGTAGTCGCGTTGTGGTGGGACAGGAATTTCCGCCTCGTGCCGTTTTTGGGGCTTTGAGCGCGCGTTCTCGTCAGAGAGGACGGAGTAATGGCCGAAAAGCTGTCTATCTTATTGATTTGCCAGCATTCGCTGAAAACATTAGTGGACTTAACAAAACGGGCGCCATAGTACCTTCCACTATGAAGTCTTTTCCTTCCGACAATGCGGTGTTCCATGATGAACACGCGGCGCGGGCCGCTGTAGAAGCCTTGAGGTGGCCAGACGGCCCTGTCTGCCCGCACTGTCACGCGAAGGCGCAGAGCTTCGAAATTGGGGGAGAGAAGCAATCCCATCGCGCTGGGCTGCGTCATTGCCGAGAATGTCGCCGACAATTCACGGCCACTGTTGGCACCGCGCTCGAACGGACTCGAGTGTCTTACGTGAACTGGATGCGCTTGGCTTACGTTCTTAGTCAGAGCAACGGTCGCAACCTGAGTGTGCCCGAGGTGGCTGAGGCGCTCGACGTGCCTTACAAAACCGCCGCCCGCATGTTGGAGCGCGTGGCCGATACGCTGGTCACTTACAAGGGATCGCTGGACAAGAGAAGGTTTGGGCCGCCAGTCACTGAGTTCGTCGTGAAAGCTCGGGGGCCTCAACCTCGACTTAGATTTCCGAAGCACCCCAGCAACGCGAAGCACAGAGCGGATGTGGGGCAAAGATACGTACGATGGAAGGAGCGGTTGAAGCTGGACGCAGCGGCTACACCCATGCCGACCGGCGTTCTTCGTTCGAAGGACAAGGCTTCGGTGTCACAGGAAAATCTGGATAGGGTCGAGAGGCTGCTCATGGTGGTTTTAAATGCTGACCACACCGAAGCCAAAGCGGCCAGGAAGAAACGGAGTGGATGGGAGTGGGGGCGGCGACGTTTCCAAAAGGTCCGCATCCGTCGTCCAAATAGTGCAAGATACGTAAATGGCTAACTCCTTCGGCGTCCCCTTCGAGAAATGGAGAGCCGTGACCAGAGAAGGACTGATTGCAGTTCAAGCATGCTGCTGCGATAAGTCTGGCGGCGGCTTGCCCCTTGAAGCCGAACAGTTTGAAGTCAGGGTGGCCGGGTTGGTCAAATTAGGATCCATCGCGTTGGGAGAGGCTCATTTTGGGAGCCTCAAGCGTAGACTACCAGCCGTGCCCGCCGAAGCAGAATGCCAGCGCACCGAATGCCGCAGCGGCCATGGGTGCCTCGAATGACACCGCGACGGCCGTGAACAAGGCAAAGAAAGCCTTAGTTGTCATTGGTTTTCTTGCTTGGCTGCGTTGCCGACCGCGCGCCCCGAAGCCCGAGCTAACATCAGCTTGATTGCTGTTGGGGCGTACGGCTTACCTGTTTTTGTGGAATGTCCTGCTTCGGCGAGCGCTGCAGAGATTTCCCTTAGAGACCGTTTGCCCCCCTTGGGCCTTGCGCGTGCCAGCGTGCGAGCAAGCTCAACTGTCTCAGGACGCTCTTCACCGATGGACTTTCGCCCTTCCACCTTCACCCCCAAGCGCCGCTTGCGGTCCCGAGCGCCCTTCAGCTTCGCCACCAGCATGGCCTTCTCAAATTCTGAGATGGCTCCGAGCACCTGTCTGATAAGCCGCGCGGTTGGGGTGTCGTCCAGGAACGACGTTGGGCTATCAGCGGCGATCAAGTCGAAGCCCCGGGCCTTCAGCATCGCGAAGCCGACCTCTTGAACCATCAGGTCGCGCGCGAAGCGATTGGCGGTCTCAACGATAATGGTCTTGGTGCCGTTTGCCTCTAATGCCTCAAGCATCTCAGCGAACCCGGGGCGGGTATCTATGGGATCAGAGCCTTTCACCGCTTCATCATGGTAGACGCCCGCCAGTTCGATCCCGGCGCGCTTGGCGAACCCTTCGATGGCTTGGAGCTGCCTACGGCCGCTATCCTTGTCCTCTCCAATGTTCGCCGCTGAGGACGTCCTTAGATAAGCGAATGCCTTGATAGATTTCGCTGATTTTACCATACTTTGCCGCCATTTGTCGTATCTTATTCCTGAGAAATAGATACAATCTCGTCGCAAAGCAACGCGCGTTTGAGAATCCCAGCGATTCGTTTTTGCATGAGCAAGTGGTCGGCGGCCCGCCCATAGTCACTTCGGGTAAGGCTGTTTAACGGGTTGTTGCAAGCCGCAGTTGTAACGTATCTAAACGAAACGATTCACCTGTAGGGGCGAGCATGGTGCGACTGCCAGCAAAGGCCGAAGCTAATCCGACGAAGGCATTCTTCGTCAGAATGATTACCCGAGACATCTCTTTGGCCGACTGCATCTTGGACCTGATTGACAACAGCGTTGATGCTGCGTGGCAATCAAAGGGGGGGAGACCGAACTCCTACTCCAACAAAACCAAATTGACGGAGTTTCACATCGATATTGTCGCCACCGCCCTGAAATTCACCATTCGGGACAACTGCGGCGGGATCACTCTGGATAACGCAGCCAAGTACGCCTTCACCTTCGGTAGGAGCGATGAGGTCGAGCACGACCCCTACAGCATTGGTGTCTATGGGATCGGCATGAAGCGCGCCGTTTTCAAACTGGGTACCAAGATCATCATTCGAAGCACCTACGAGGTGGCCAAGGCTAAGTCCAAAAAGGAGTCCTTCCATGTGCCGATTGACGTCTCAAAATGGTTGGCTTCAAAAACATGGGACTTCGACCTTGAGACTGATCCAGGATTGGAAGAGCCCGGTATCGAAATCTCGGTGAGCAAACTCAACGAGAGCACGTCTCGCTCATTTGGCAGCCCGGAATTCTTGCGAGACCTGCGGCGAACGGTCGCTCGCGACTACGCCCTTCATCTTCATCGAGGCCTTCGCATCAAGATCAACGGGGAAGACGTCAAGGGGTGGGACATCGAGTTGCGACAATCCAAGAATTTTCAGCCCCTGCGCCATTCGTTTAAGGATCGCGACAGCGGGGTGGACGTGGAAATCGTCGCTGGTATGGCTGCTCCGCCGCCCGAAAGTTCAGAACCGGACGATGTAAAGGACCGCGATACGCGATCAGGCTGGTATGTTGTCTGCAATGGGCGCATCGTTGTCGCTGGCGACAAGACTGTGGTCACCGGGTGGGGAAGCTCAGGTTGGCCGAAATGGCATCCTCAGTACGAGGGGTTTATCGGGCTGATATTTTTCACCTCGGAGGATGCCCAAGCGTTGCCGCTCACCACGACCAAGCGAAGCGTCGACAGCTCGTCGGCCATCTATCAGAGCGTAATGCCAACGATGCGAGACATCTCGAAAGAATGGATCGCATACACGAATGCTCGAAAGCAAATGACAGACCAAGCAAAGCAAATGGAGGACGCGGCGGAGCCCGTTCCGATTTATGAAATCTCACGGAATGCAGCCATCAAGTTTCCTACGTTGGTAGGAAAGACGAAAGTGAAGCCGGCCAACATCTCGTATCCAGTCGAGAAGCGTCGTGCTGAAAAATTGGCCGATGCCCTCGGTGACATCAATATGACTTACCGAGACATTGGGCTGCGGTCTTTCGAGTACACATACTCTGAGTTTGTCGGCAAAGACTGATGGCCACATTCAGCCTCGTTAATTACAGCCTAAGAACCAATAAGAGCATTCAGCGGAGCCTCGTTTTTGAAGGGGCTCGGTCGCTCAAGACCGGCCTTAAGCTGAGTCGAATTGGCTACATTGGGTTCGGATCGCTTTGGTTCACAGACTTCTTGACCGCGCATAAAACGCTCGGCATCCGCGAGATGTTCTCTATGGAGATGGACAAGATTGGCTTCGCCCGCGCGAAGTTCAATCGCCCCTTCCATACAATCGACGTTCGCCACGGTAGCTGCTCCGAGCTACTTCCGAAGTTCCTTGCGTCACCGGAAGGCAAGGCGCGACCGTGGCTGCTCTGGCTCGACTACGACAAGGGTTTGGATGAAGAAATCGTCGACGATTTGAGGCGGGTAGTCGAGGACGCGCCTGAAAACTCCATCTTGGTTGTAACGGCTAATTGCAAGTTAGGGCGTCCCAATGGGCGTGCCACTCGACTGAAGTCATTATTAGGCGGTGTTGTGCCGGACGAGCTGTCGACGGATCAATGCCAAGACGACAAGATTGCCGATACTCTACTCGCAATCCTGACCGACTTCCTAACTTCCTCCGCTGCGGCTGTTGCCCGCCCCGGTGGCTTTCTCCCAGCATTCCGAATCGCCTATCAAGATGGAACGCCAATGATCACGTTCGGCGGCATACTTCCGTCGAAGCAGAATGCGGAAGCCGCAAAGAAGATTGTTGGAAGCAGGGCCTGGACGGGAATTGTCTCTCGACCAATAGCTCTTCCTCCACTTACTCTCCGAGAAGCGGCAATCCTTCAGGCTCAACTTCCGCGAAAGCGTCCGCTGCGGAAGACGGACATCCGTGCACTTGGTTTCGATCTTGAAACGGAGCATGTACGGTCGTTCGAGAAGTTTTATCGCTATTACCCGTTTTTCGCGCAAGTTTCGGTTTGATTGCAGTGAAGGCAGCTCTGAACGTTCTTGACCTCTTTTCAGGATGTGGCGGGTTTTCCCTTGGTGCTCACCAAGCAGGCTTCAACGTCGCTATGGCTGTGGACGTTGACCCCATCCTCACCTCTTCCTTTCGAACCAATTTCCCCCGAACGCCGCTTGTTCTTCATGACATTGCCCAGTTGTCGGGCCGGGACGTTCTGAACGAGGTTGGACGGATCGATGGTGTTTTTGGAGGCCCCCCCTGTCAGGCGTTCAGCGCTATTGGACATAAACGCGCTGATGACCCTCGTCGTGAGCTCTTGGTCCATTTTTTCCGCGTGGTCTCAGAGATCAGACCGGCCTTCTTCGTGGCTGAAAATGTGCAAGGACTTCAACTTGAGTCCGCTCAAAAGACGCTGAACATGGGGTTGGACTATGTTCGGCGGCACTATCGCATTCTTGGTCCGATCCTGTTGAATGCAGCGGACTACGGTGCGGCCACCAAGAGGCCCCGCTTGTTCATCATCGGTATCGACCCCGACCGATGCGACGCGGTGTCGAGCGAGCAGTTTGAACTGGTCAAGAGAACGCCCGCCACCGTGCGTCAGGCAATCGGCGACTTGGAGAACGCGTCATTTGTAGAAAACTCCGGTGGGTTTGACTATTGGCGCATAAATCGGCCGGGAAGACCCGCTCGCTACGCGGAGGGGCTCAGGGCTCCGACACGAGAATTCACTGGCCACATGCACACGACGCACACAAAAGAGGTACGGAGGCGCTTCTCAAAGGTAAAACAAGGCGAGATTGACCGCGTGGGGCGTCATCCGCGCTTGTCATGGGAAGGCCAATGTCCAACCTTGAGAGCCGGGACGGGTAATGATAGGGGGTCATATCAGGCGGTTCGTCCCCTTCATCCAACGGAACATCGGGTCATTACAGTTCGAGAGGCTGCCCGGCTGCAGGGTTTCCCAGATACCTTCAAGTTTCATCCGACAACGTGGCATAGCTTCAGAATGATCGGAAATAGCGTCTCTCCGATCATGGCTCGTTCGATTTTCGACGCGATGGCCTCCGCCATGGGAAGGGTTCCTACAGGTCTCGCTGCAGAGTAGCCCATGGACCACATCACTCCGGCTCGTCGTTCTTGGCTTATGTCGAGGGTGAAGAGTCGAAACACCGGCCCGGAACTTCGGGTCAGGAAAGTGGCTCACGCGTTGGGCTATAGGTTCACGCTCCACAGCTCTTCATTGCCAGGAAAGCCCGACCTTACCTTCCCAAGACTTCGTTCCGTGATTTTTGTTCATGGGTGTTTCTGGCACCGGCATCAATCATGCTCGAAGGCTTCTATGCCAAATAGCCGCCCAGAGTTTTGGGCCGCTAAATTTAAACGAAACGTCGAGCGGGATACACGGGTTCGATCAGAGCTGCGTAGGCGCGGCTGGCGAGTATGTGTTGTCTGGGAATGTGAGACGAAGAAGCCCGCGGTGTTGCGCAGCAAAGTTCGTCGCTTTTTGAGCCGGTCCGAGGCCGGGGCGTCCGCTTCTTCTAAGGTAGCTGCTTCGCGTTCGAAGTTCGCTTGCGAAAATACAAAAACCAACTACAAAGGCCGATCCCGGCGCAAGAAAATCGTCAGTGAAATCAAAAGGTAAATAGCTGGTTGCTGGTACCCACCCAACTGTACCAGCGCCTGACGTGATAGAGCCAGCCTCCAAGATCATTGGCCATAAGTCCAAGGTATTCCGCTTGGGCAAGGCGCGAACGTCTGTTGTGCGAATTTGAGCATAAGCTCGGGCCGCGGTTTCGCGTGGGCCTAGGCGGTGGCAGCCCTCGTGTTGGGGGCTAATCCAAGCGGACTTTGGTTCTCGCCAGCCTAGCTGAACCGCATTTTTTAAGGTGGGTATTCACACTGCAATCTAGATCGCAGCAGTCGCCCTACCTTCCTCAATTTCAAACACATCAATGCCCAGCAGCTGCTGCGAGCGTTCGTTGAACTTCGTTAAACGCCGGGCGAGCGATTGCACCGTACATTGTATTTTACTAGCGATGACGTCGAACGATTCTCCGGATCCCCCAAAATGTAAGCTCAGCATCGCGAGATCGTCCAACTCAGCTGAGTCCGGAAACAAGCCAGCGAAACCAGAGACCTCCAGCCTCTTAGCTACATTCGTCCGTTGCTTCAGTTGTTGACCGGGTAAAGCAATCTGAAGGTAGGTTGAAACCGTCAGATCTCTTGCCTGCCCCATAATGAGATCATTCACTACGTGAAGATCGCCGGCATCCCATCCGCTTGCAAATGGACTTTCAGTATAAGCTTGGGCCGACGCTTCTATTAGTTCGAGTGATGGCAGGTCGTCGAACAGCGACACCAGATCTGGGTCGTTCCATTGGTCGCCGAAGATTGGTTTGACCGCAACTAATCCGGTCATGCCGAGAACAACTATGGCGGTTTTGCTGCCGTCGTAGGTTCGTACAAGTTCGACGGAGCCCGGAAACTCTCCGGTGTCAGAGAGTTCCGTAAGAGGACACGTCAGCAGCTCGCCGCCTGTTTTCGAATCGGTGACGGAAGCTAGGCGAGTTCCCTCATTCGCTACTATGTTCACGCGGATCATCCCAAGACGCAAAATCAATCGGTGCTTAAGGAACTTTGGCACGAAAAAATTCAAGCTATCAGCGGCGGTACGAAGTCCTGCCATAAGCTCGAACTGGGCTACCGACCCCGTTCGCCGTTTCTGATTGCCGAGACCTTCGATCACATGTCGCGCATTCTTTGCGGGGCGCCTGTAAAGATCGTCCCACATGTCCTGAAATCGCTCCATGTATGCGCCGATCGTGTTCTGAACGTCGATTATATTGCGATCGTCGATGCGCAATAATAGGTCAGCTATCTCGATATCGGAGAACCAGTAGCCATTCATCACAAGCAAGAAAATATCGGTGGCAGAGAATCCCGGATTTGCCTTTCTCAAGACGAGATATGCTCTCTTTGCCGCGAGATAGCCGAGTAAGTACGGGGGGCCCGAGTTGCCAAGCAAGGGCTGTCGCAATAACCGCACTTTCTGTTCGACCCAATATTCTTGCGTCCGAGAGCCCTTCAGGTACTCGTTAATTCGGACATCATGAGCCTTTTTGGCCCTCTCGATCAGAGAGCCGTCGTTGTCGCAGCTTTGGAGGCTGGCGAGTAGGCCTTCACTCGACTTTTGAAAGAGAAACAGCGACCAAAGGTGAAGCATGGTGTGTGAGGCGATCGGCCCGCTCGCCCACTGCGCATCATGCTCCGCAAACAGGGCTAGACCCTCGACAAGTGGCTCGATCGTCATCTCGAAGAATCGAAGAACGATATCATCTCGCTGGCCTAGCCAAAGTTCTGAGCCGTCGCTAGGGGGAATACCGATAGACGCTCTCGCGCAAACCGACGTAGCCAAGGCTGCCCGAGCATTGCCGACGTGACTGGCAAACGAACCGTGATGCGTAACTTCATGCAGAAAAAAGCGTAGTCCTTGGACGGAAAGCGGAAGATCGCCGGGTGACTTTAATTTAAGAAACTCGCGGAGTTCGATACGGCCGAATGAGATCTGGTTTGTGACTGGATCGGTAAAGTTCGATATCTGGCCCCGTTCAAGTGAAACCAATGTTCGCGGGCCCAACCGATAGATGGCAGCATTAGAGAATTTTCTTTGCTCGGAAACTCCTGGATACTCTTCGGACCCAGGATTCTCTGCATCGGTCATCGTCACAGTCCTTTGAGTTGCCACCGTCCCAGTTCGTTCTTCACCGCGAATCCGCGAGCCGGCTCACGCAAAATCGAAAAGCTATCAAGAATCTCTTCAGTCGATCCCGCGCCGAGAGGCTTTTGCAGATACTTGTCTATCTCTGAGCTTGTGGCATCCCCGAGTTGACGAAGTGCCGCGATGACAGCGAACTGATCGTCGGTCAACTTGTAGCCCTTGGCAACGATTTCGGTGTAGGCTTTATAGAGACCGTGTATCCCATCGGTGATCGCAGCTATGCCAGCCGGAGTGCCAACTCCTGCGAAACCCGCGACGAGCTTTGTTACGGTCTTCAATAACGAGAGGAACGTTTCCAAGCTAAGTAATACATCGTTACGGATAACAAATCGCCCGACTAGTGCCGGTTGAAGCTGGCGCGGCAAAACTGCGCCTGATGAACTCTCTTCAACTAAGTTTGCTTTTTTACTCAACGCTGCAATGATTTCATCGGGCAAGTCACTCGCTTTCGAGAGGGTCGCCGCCGCGATGCTCAAAGCCTCGCTTTTAGAATCATAAACAATATCGCTCATCGCAGCCTCGGACGAATAGATTGAAAATTGAGATGGCAAAATTTACCCGTGACAGTTGAAATTAGCAAAAATGGTTCGATTTGCAATAGATAGACAATACTCAAACTCTGATTTCAGCATTTGGTCTATGCGTGTGCGATCAGAACACTGGCAAAGGCCAAATCTGTGCATTGGACTGCACCCCTGAAGTGAGACACGATAATTACAGAGACAGGCATTTCGAGGATGACCTGTGGCAGGACGAGGGAATCCGACGGCTTACAAAATCAAGGCGATCAAGCGGGTCGAGCGGTGAGAAGGCGTGCTCCCCATGGCTCGCGAACGTGGAATCTCCCGCAAGAGTCTCCATTCGCTCCCCTGAACGCTCATATCCAAGCCGCGCGATCGAATTGTGGGCCTGCGTTCGGCTGGACATTCGCCATTAAAGTAGCCTTTTCAGACACAGCAACATGTTAGCGGAGGTTCTCCGTGGAACATCGGGGCGTAAGCTTCTCGGTCGTTCAGATGAGCTACCCGGCTAGTTGGAAGTGGACTGTCGGAAAGGGCCGAACAGTGTCGGTCGGTGTCTGTGCGACGAGGCTCGACGCGATCCGCCAGGCTCAGACCTTCATCGACGCGATCATGGACTGGGCTGCCTAGGCTAAAGTCAAAATGCTCGCCGTCGATTGGTTATGCCGAGCACCGTAAACCCGGCAGCTGAGTTTCTGTCGGCGCGGCGCTACCTCCCCCGGCATTACGGTGACAGTGCACCAAACCCCGATTTCGTAGGGCGTTCATTACACCACTGGCGAAGCACAAATTTTCTGCACTGTCACGTAACTGTAGCTGCCTCACGTCTGGGACAACGTCCCGAGATCAGCCAACATCAGACAACCTTTGGAGCCTGAGAAAATGATCTCAGCCGACTACTGCCGGCTTATGGCCCGCTACAACACTTGGCAGAACGCCTCTTTGGTAGCTGCCGCCGACCGGCTGACCCACGAGGATCGCTGGAAGGATCGGGGGGCGTTCTTCCAGTCGATTGCAGCTACGTTGAACCATCTCTATTGGGCTGATGCCTTGATACTGGAGCGGCTGAAAGGTAACGCGCGTCCGGAGGAAACCATCAAGCACTCCCTCGCAAATCCCTCGGATTGGGAGGCCTTCAAGGCGCTCCGCTTGCAACGGAACGAGGAAATCGAAGCGTGGTCAGCGCGATTGCGCGACGCGGACCTGAACGGGATGCTTTTCTGGTACCCTGGGGACGGTTCAACTCGAATCGAGAAGCCAAAGACGCTCGTTGCTATTCAACTCTTCAATCACCAGACCCACCATCGAGGTCAGGTCCACGCGATGTTGACGGCCGCGGGTGCAGCCCCGGAGCCGACTGACATTCATCTTCTGGCGTAACGCGAGGACGCTTCGATTCATCCCATTGCGCGTCAGGAGATCATCGCCTTGATCTGCGCCGTATCCGCAAACTCGACCAGCTCCGCGATCTTGCCATCCTGAAATGTGAACAGGTCCACGATCTCGGTGCTGACCGCTTTCCCGGTCGGGTGGTAGCGCACGGTGACGCGGGAGTGGACGGCGACGCGATCGCCGTCGACCAGCTCGGCGAGGATCTCGCGGCCTTCGAAGCCGAAGCCTTCGGTGAATTGATGGAAAGCTTCGCGCAGGGTCGGGTGGCCCTGCATGCGTCCTGTCAATTCGAGCGCGCCCTTGTCACCCATCAGGGTGAATGCGCCCTCTGGATGAAAGGCCGTCACCAGACTATCGGTGTCGCCGCCGTCGCGCGCTGCGTAGCCGGCCCTAATCAATGCGAGCATGTCTTCGCGGTTTGCCATGTGCCCCTCCCTGCAAGACGTATCGAGGCAGCCTAGCGACCTTTGCGTGCAAAGGCAAAGTGATTGCAATCGTGCTGCGATTGCTCAGCGTGGCGCGATCTAGGCCCGTTAGCTGGCTGTACAGCGACACCGCCTGAGCGCGCGTTTCGGCCCCTACGACCCCAGCTCGATGATCCGGCGCGCCATCCGCACATTGGCGTAGTCGATCATCTTGCCGTCCAGCGTCACCGCGCCTTGGCCCTGCGCCTCGGCTTGCTCCATGGCTTCGACGATCCGCCGCGCCTGGGCCAGCTCTTCGGCCGAGGGCGTGAACGCGCGCAGCGTCGGCTCGATCTGGTCGGGGTGGATCACCTGCTTGCCGTCAAAGCCCATCGCCGCGGCCTTTTGCGCGCTGGCCTCGGTCAGCCCAGCATCGCGGAACGCGCCGCAGGGGCCGTCGATCGCGCGCAGGCCGCAGGCGCGGGCGGCGACCAGCAGGCGCATCATCGGATAGGCGAACAGGTCGAGCGGCGCTGAGGCGTAGCCGCTTTGCGCGGAGCCGACGTGGCGGTAGCCATCCGGCGAGATGCCGATGTCGGAGGTACGGGCGCCGAGCGAGGCCGCGAGGTCGCCGACGCCGAGATGCAGTGCGGCCACGCTGTCGTGGCACGCGGCGAGGGCGTCGACATTGACGAGGCCGAGCGCGGTCTCGATCAGCAGCTCGAGCGTAACAGGCGCGGCCCGATCGGGCGCGGCCGCGTGCAGCTGACCGGCGATGGCAACGATGTCACTCAACCGCTCCGCCTTCGGCACGATCAAAGCATCCAGCCGGGGCAGGGCCGCCAAGCTGCGGATCTCCTCTGCGATGAACGGGCTGTCGACGGCATTGAGCCTGACCGCGACGTGCTTGCTGCCCCAGTCGAGCGAGGACAGCGCGCGGGCGGCTTCCGTCAGCGCAACGCCCTTCTCCGCGGGCGGCACGGCGTCTTCGAGGTCCATGAACACCGCGTCCGCCGATGATGCCGCCGCCTTGGCGACGACACGGGCGCGATGCGCGGGAACGGCGAGATAAGCCCGCGTCGGGCGCTGCGAGGCCATTCTCACGTTCCCTTAACGAGGCCAAGTTCGCCGAGGATCTTCTCGTTGTGCTCGCCGACATCAGGCACCGGATCCATCCGCGGCGTCACGCCGGGAATGGTGAGCGCGGGCAGGAAGCTCATCACCGGCCCGCACGGCGATCCCACGCTTCTCACCCGCGCGCGGGCATGCAGCTGCTCATGCTGCAGGAACGCCTCGACCGAGTTCAGGTGCGCATTCGCGATCGCGGCTTCGTCCAGCAGCCGCAGCACCTCCTCGCTGGTCATCGAGGCAAAGCGCCGCTCGATATGCGCTTGCAGCTCGTCGCGGTTCTGCATGCGCAGCGGATTGGTGCGGAAGCGCAGGTCGTCGGCGAAGTCGGGGTCGCCCAGCACGATGCGGCACAGCGACCGCCATTCCCGGTCGTTCTGGATGCCGAAGAAAATGGTGTTGCCGTCGCCGACGCGGAACGGGCCGTAAGGCGCGATCGTCGCATGCTTGGCGCCGGTGCGCGGCAGCGGCCGGCCCGTACTCTCGGTGTAGAAGGCGGGATAGCTCATCCAGTCCGTGATGGAATCGAACAGCGAGGCCTGGAACGCCGTGCCCTTGCCGGTCCGTTCGCGCCGATATAGCGCCATCAGCACGCCGTTGAGGATGTACATGCCGGTGGCGATATCGACGACGGAAAGCCCGACCTTGGCCGGCTCGGCCTCCGTGCCGTTGATGGCGAGCACGCCGGCCTCGCACTGCACCAGGAGATCATAGGCCTTCTTGTCGCTGTAGGGGCCATCAGTGCCATAGCCCGAGACGTCGCAGGCAATCAGGCGCGGAAATCTGCGCAGCAGCGAAGCGGCATCGAGGCCGAGTCGCTCCGCCGCGCCCGGCGCGAGGTTCTGGATGAACACGTCCGCCCGCGGCAGCAGGGCGTCGAGCACCTTGCGGCCCTCGGGACTCTTGATGTCGATCGCAAGGCTTTCCTTGGAACGGTTGGTCCAGACGAACTGGCTCGACATGCCGTTCATGACGTGATCGTAGTCGCGGCAGAAATCGCCGCTGCCCGGCCGCTCGATCTTGATCACCCGCGCGCCCCAATCGGCGAGATGCCGGCTCGCCAGCGGCGCCGCGATCGCCTGCTCCAGCGAAACCACCGTCACACCCGACAGCGGCAGCTCCGCTTCATTCCCCGTCATGTGATTGTCCTCCTCGTGTGCGCTTTTCGACCAGCGCAGGAGACAGGCCGGCCACCCCACGCGCATCTTCTTGAGGGTGACATGATGCCCCTGTTTTGCCCGACAAGTCAAATTTGGCTTCGAAAAATCCTAAAATTTGGCGACCTGAGTGTTTGCAATGACTTGGCTACTGTGCATGGGGTTGTTTTCGCACTTTTGGTTTGGGGCCGACAACGGCGCCTTCGTTTCGTTTCCCGGAACTGCCAAGGCCCCTGACCTGTTGCCGAGAGCGCACACGTGCCGGCTTTCGCACTTGCCCTCGGTTGCCAACGAACCGCCGTTCACCCACTATTCGCGCTGACTCGTGATGGGGGGGATCGATGCCGGCGTTTCGCTTCAAGTCCTTTGCAAAGCCCGTGGCCGTTGCAAGCCTCGCGCTTGCCCTGGCCATCCTGGCGCTGCCGCGCGCCGGTTTCGCCTACACCCAGGAGGAGCAGCAGGCCTGCACGCCGGACGCGATGCGGCTGTGCGGTGAGTTCGTCCCGAACGTCGATGCCATCACCGCCTGCATGATCAAGAAGAAGGCGCAGCTCTCGCCGCAATGCGCGGTGTTCTTCCGCCGCGGACCGGCGCCGCGCGAGCAGCGCGCCGGCAAGCCGACCCAGATCGCGCCCAAGGCTGCGAAGAAGACCGCCAAGCCGGCGCCGAAGAAGAAATCCAGCCAAGGCTGAGCGCCCAGCGACCAAAGCCGCGCCATCGCGCGCTTTCCTCGTTCCGGCCCTGACATCGGCTTCGCGACAGATTGCGGACTCGTTTTGTTCGCACGAGGCCGGAAGGCTTGCATCGATTGACGGGCGTGCGCCCCTGAAAAGAAAGCGCGCGGCAGGTTGCGCGGCAAGGTTGCATTCCGCTTTTGTCCCGCGCATTGCTCAAAAAACGCACAGACGCGCGCCCGAGCGGCATTTCGATGCGGCCCGTGTCTCCGTCCTGCGAAGCAGTGTGACTCAAAAGCCAACACGTCTTGTTATTTCGTGGCTGTCGCGCAGCTCCCGACAAATTTTTCTTTCACGAATCAGCGCGCTGATTCATTTTCGCGCCCTGGGGTCAATCTGGAGGCGGAAGGTATGAACGTCATTGTTTTCGCATCACGTAAAGGCGGTTCGGGCAAGAGTACCCTCGCCGCGCATCTCGCCGCGCAGATCAAGGCGAGCAAGCAGGTCATGCTGGTTGACGCCGATCCGCAGGGCTCCCTGACGCTGTGGCACAAGCTCCGCGGCACCAACGAGCCCCCGATCAAGGCTGCCGTCAACTCCGTCAGCGGCATCGTCTCCGCGGCCAAGCGCGACGGTTATGAATGGGTGTTGATCGACACGCCGCCGAACCTGTCGGCCGTCGTCGACGACGCGATCAAGAACGCCACCATGGTGGTCATCCCGGCGCGTCCCGGCGTGTTCGACGTCAACGCCGTGCAGGAAACCATCCAGATGTGTCGCGCCGCGCGCAAGCCCTACGCGGTCGTGCTCAACGGTGCCCCGGCCAAGCGCGACGAAGCCGAAAGCCCGATCGTGACCATCGCCCGCGAAGCACTGGCGAAATTCCGCGCTCCGGTGTGGGGCGGCCAGATCACCAATCGTTCGGATTTGTTGATGGCGCTCAGCCACGGCGAAGGCGCGCGCGAATATCAGGCCGAGAGCCGTGCGGCTCAGGAAATCGCAAGACTGTGGGCGGCGATCGAGCGTTCGGTGAAGGCTATCCGCGGCACCGCGTCGGCCTCCGGCGCAATGCACAAGCAGGCAGCTTAATTTTCATTGATTATGTCGAACGGCGAAAAACGCGCGGAAGTCCGCGCGTTTTGCGTTTCTGATTTCGCTCACGCTACCATCAGCATGTAGAACACGATGACCGGCGACAGAGTCAGGATCACCGACCAGATGCCGACGGCCCAGAGAATGTCCTCGGTGCTGAAGCCCTGCTGTTCGGCGTCGAAATGCGACGCCATTTCATTCTGACTATTCACAAACGCCCCCGCGATTTCTTCGCTTATGGACGTCAGTGATAGCAGCGATGTTTTAAGATCCGGATCGCATCTGCCCGTGCATTTTGAACACAGGTGCTACCACGGATTAACCATCCTGCGCGCGCAGCTTCAGCCGACCAGCCAGACGCGAAACAGCAGCACCGGCATCAGGCCGAGCATCACGGCCCAGAACCCGAACGACGAGACGACGAGAATTCCCTTCAAGAGATCGGCGGGCGCGAACTGGCTCGCGGCCGTAGGCCGGGTGCGATACCCCATGGTCATTTCCCCTTCGGTAACTTTGGACAGAACGATAGGCGCGATTGCGTAAACGAGACGTGGATACGGATTGCAGCAGCTGCGAAGGCCGTTGGGGCGCGGTTAACCAAACGGGCACGCTTCACCCTCTCCTCTTGTGGGAGAGGGTGGCTCGCCGCGGAGCGGCGAGACGGGTGAGGGGTCTGTCTCCACACAAACAGTCTTGCGCTTGGAGAAAACCCCTCATCCGGCGCTTCGCGCCACCTTCTCCCACAAGGGGAGAAGGAAGAGCAGCGTGCACGGAGAGAAAACTACGCCGCGATCGTCATCCGTCGCTCGATCTCGCGATCGATCGTTGCCGCGAGTTCGCTGCTCACTTCCACCATCGGCAGGCGCACCTCCGGGCTGTCGATCAGGCCGGATCGCCACAGCCAGTACTTCGCCGGCGCGGGGCTCGGCTCGGCGAACAACAGCCGCGTCAGCTCGGCGACCTCGTGCCAGCGCGCCAGCGCCGCATCGTGGTTGCCGCGCTTGTGCTCGCTATAGATTGCCGCAAACGTTGCGGTCTCGACATGGGCTGAGAGCACGATGCCGCCGTCGGCGCCGTCACTGAGTGCCTCGAAGAAATTGGCGTCCTCGCCGGTGAGCACGCGAAAGCCCTTCGGCCGGTCGCGCAAGAGCGCGATCGATTGCTCCCGGCTCGCGCCGCAATCCTTCAGGCCGACGATGTTCTTGTGCTCGGCAAGGCGCAGCATGGTCTGGTTGGTGATGTTGACGGCGCAGCGATAGGGAATGTTGTAGAGCGCGATCGGCCATGCGGCGTGGTCGGCGAGCGTCTCGAAATGCGCCAGCAGGCCGCGCTGCGACGGCCGCACATAATAGGGACTGGCGATCAGGTAACCGTCGATCGGCCAGTCCGCGGTCTCGTCGAGGCGCTCTTGCAGACGCGAGGTGTCCGCACCGGACAGTCCGAGGCAGATCGGCAAGTTGCGGCCGGCGGTCGCCATCTCCTCGCGCACCACGGCGACGAGACGTTCGAGCTCGGCCGCGCGCAGTGTCATGCCTTCACCGGAGGTCGCGCCCAGGATGAGGCCGTCGATGCCGTGCGCGCAATAGTGCCGGGTCAGCCGCCGCAGCGACCTCTCGTCCAGCGCGCCGTCCTGGAACGGCGTCACCAGCGGCAACCACAGCCCGTGCAATTGGTCTCGTAGTCCGGTCATGTTTCCATCTCCTTCTCGGGAAAAATGCCTGAGACGGAGGGCACATGAAAAAACCCCGTCCAGGCGGCGGGGTTTTCGGGATTGGCTCGCGATGACGAAGTCAGCTTAGCGCGCGCAATATTCCGAGGCCCCGGGATGGGGGCCCTTTTTCGAAACGATTGCGCACGACTTCGTGATCATGGGCGAATGATGCGGGGTATGCGCGGAACTGTCAACACACGCGGAGAGCGAAGCACATTTTGACGAAAAAAAGCCGGACCCGAGGGCCCGGCTTAGGTATTGGCCACGTGAGGCCGACACAATCACCTTCCAAGAGGGATTACTGAACTCCCGCGCCACTGGAGGAGGGGGACAAATGCGCAACGCGAAGGCTCAGCGTGCAAACATTATGGGCTTGCCGAGTGCCTTGCAGCAACAGCCGAGGCCGCATGTCAGTCATGCGGAAATCAGGACGGCCAGCGTTGCGCCTTGCTCACCACGAAGTCACGGAACACCTGCACGCGCGCGACCGTCTTCAACTCCTCGGGATAGACGAAGTAGGTGTCGAGCTGGATCGAGTCCGACTCGCCGAACAGCTGCACGAGCTTGCTCTGCTCCTCGACCAGGTAATCGGGCAGGGCGGCGATGCCGAGGCCCTGCGCGCAGGCGCGCACGAGACCGAGGATGTTGTTGACCTTGAAATAGGCCTCGCGCGGACCCGAGCCGTTGCGCCCGGCTTCGATCAGCCAGTTGCGGTTCTGCAGGTGCGGCGCGAAGTTGCCGTCCGAGAGCGTGATGATGCGGTGGGAGTCGAGCTCCTCCAGCGTGCGCGGCGTGCCGAAGCGCTTGATGTATTCCGGCGAGCAATAGGCGTGGAAGCCCATCGCGAACAGCTTGCGCTGGATCAGATCCGGCTGCGTCGGCTTGCGGGTGCGGATCGCGACGTCAGCCTCGCGCATCGACAGATCGAGCTCCTCGTCGGTGACGATCAGCGAGATGCGGATCTCCGGATAGAGCGCGGTGAACTCGCCGAGCCGCGGGATCAGCCAGTTGATGCCGACGCCGGGCGTGGTGGTGATCTTGAGATCGCCGCTCGGCCGTTCGCGGCTGTCGGTCAGCTTGGCGCGCGCCGCCTGCAGCTGCATGAACACGTCATGCGCCGTGCGGAACAACAGGTCGCCCTGCTCGGTAAGGATCAGGCCGCGGGCGTGGCGGTGGAACAGCGAGACCGAGAGCTCCTGCTCCAGCGCCGAGACCTGGCGCGACACCGCCGATTGCGACAGGCCAAGCTGCTCGCCCGCATGCGTGAAGCTGCCCGCTTCCGCTGCGGCGTGAAACACCTTCAGCTTGTCCCAGTCCATATCCGTAAATCCGTCGCGTGTTCGGGGCATGATTCTATTCCGCTGCCGCGCGCTCGCTGGCGCGAAGGGCCAAGAAACGTTCGGCTTCGAGTGCGGCCATGCAGCCGAGGCCGGCGGCCGTCACGGCCTGGCGATAGGTTTCGTCGGCGACGTCGCCGGCGGCGAACAGGCCGGGCATCGAGGTCGCGGTCGAGTTCGGGGCGACCTCGATATAGCCGGAGGGTTTCAGCTTGACCTGATCCTTGACCAGCTCGGTCGCGGGCGCATGCCCGATGGCGATGAAGATGCCGTCGGCCTTGACGTCCGTGAGCGCGCCGGTCTTGACGTTCTTGAGCCGGACATGAGTGACCTTGTTGGGGTTCTCGGTGCCGCAGATCTCGTCGACCGCGGCGTCCCAGATCACCTTGATCTTCGGATGCTTGAACAGGCGCTCCTGCAGGATGCGCTCGGCCCGGAAATGATCGCGACGATGCACGATCGTGACCTGCGAGGCATGGTTGGTGAGGTACAGGGCTTCCTCGACTGCGGTGTTACCGCCGCCGACCACGATCACCTCCTTGCCACGGTAGAAGAAGCCGTCGCAGGTGGCGCAGGCCGACACGCCGCCGCCCTGGAACTTGGCTTCCGACGGCAGCCCGAGCCAGCGCGCCTGCGCGCCGGTGGCCAGGATCACGGTCTCGGCGAGATAGACGTCGCCAGAGTCGCAGGTGAGGCGGAACGGCCGCTGCGCCGTCTCCAGCTTGGTCACCAGGTCGGAGACGATCTTGGTGCCGACATGGACCGCCTGCTTCTCCATCTGCTCCATCAGCCAGGGGCCCTGGATCACGTCGGCGAAGCCTGGATAGTTCTCGACGTCGGTCGTGATAGTGAGCTGGCCGCCGGGCTGGATGCCTTGGATCAGGATCGGCTCAAGCATCGCGCGCGCGGCGTAGATCGCGGCGGTGTAGCCAGCCGGGCCGGAGCCGATGATGACGACCTTTGCATGAACAGGAGCGGACATTTCGATGGACGCCTTTCACGGGGGATTTGCAGCGCGAGCGCGGAATGTGCCGGGAGGCGTAGCGGAGGCGCTGAAATATCAGAGCTAATCTAAGCAATCTGGCGAGCCATGCAAGAATTGCATTCCCTATCGGCGGATTTTTCCAACAGGGAACAAAAGTCGATTGCGCTGCACGCGCAATAAAATTGCGCCGGCGGTGCGGATTGGGCTATGAGGATTTCGACAAGTCCACCCAATACCGCCGCAAAGGCCAGGAGTTCCAATCACGTGTCGCGGAGCCTAGACGAGATCGACCTGAAAATTCTCACCGAGATTCAGGCCGACGGTCGAATCACCAATGTCGAACTGGCCAAGCGCGTCGGCATCTCGCCGCCCCCCTGTCTGCGCCGCGTCCGGGCGCTGGAGGAGGAGGGTTACATCCACGGCTATCGCGGCCTCCTGGACGCACGCAAGCTGGGCTTCGACGTGACCGTTTTCGCCTCCGTGCACCTGTCCAGCCAGGCCGAAGCGGATTTGCGCGCGTTCGAGGAGTTCGTCCGCGCCGAGCCCCTGGTGCGGGAATGCTGGATGCTGTCCGGCGAGGTCGATTTCATCCTGAAATGCGTCGCACCCGACATGGCGACCTTCCAGGATTTCGTCACGCATCTGACGGCGGCACCGCATGTCCGCAACGTGCGCACGTCATTGGTGCTGCACAATTCGAAGTACGAGGCGGCCGTGCCGCTCGAGGTGAAGGGACGACGGTAGGGTCTTCTCCCTCTCCCCGTTCTTACGGGGAGAGGTGAAGACCAGTCCACGGTCCTCTCCGTCATTGCGAGCGGAGCGAAGCAATCCAGTGTCTTTCCGCAGAGGCAGTCTGGATTGCTTCGCTCCGCTCGCAATGACGTGTGGTGAGAACGTGTGTCCGCCACAACTCCAGCAACACGCCAAAAAGGCCGCGCACTGCGCGGCCTTTTCGAAACGTCAGCAGACGCAGCGGCAAGTCCTTACCGCCACTCCACCTTGGTGATCTCGTACGCCTTGGCGCCGCCCGGCGTGTTGACCTCGACCGTGGCGCCCTTCTTCTTGCCGATCAATGCGCGCGCGAGCGGCGAGGTGATCGAGATCCGGCCCTTCTTGGCGTCCGCCTCGACCTCGCCGACGATCTGCCACACCGTCTTCTTCTCGGTGTCTTCATCGACCAGCGTCACGGTGGCGCCGAACTTGATGGTGTCGCCGGAGAGCTTGGAGATGTCGATGATGTCGGCGCGCGCGAGCTTGTCCTCGAGCTCGGCGATGCGACCCTCATTGTGCGACTGCTCTTCCTTCGCGGCATGATATTCCGCGTTCTCCGACAGGTCTCCGTGCGAGCGCGCCTCCGCGATATGCTCGATGATCCGCGGACGGTCCACGGACTGGCGCTGCTTCAATTCTTCCCCGAGCGCGACAAAGCCGGCCTGGGTCATCGGAACCTTTTCCATCGTCTCTCTCGTCCTTCGATCGTGCGCCCCAGAATGCGGATGGGCGCCGCAACCTTGATTCGTCAGTCCTCCAGAGCCCAAAGATGGGCTGCCGGACCTTGACAGATATGGGCTTTAGCGCCGGAACAGAACCAACACCTGGCCGGATCGGTTCCTCCGGCCATTGTGGCTTCATTGCCAATCACTTAGCGGAAGCTTCGCTGCCGCTAGCGATCAGGTTTCCGAAAAGTAGCTCTGCAGGGTACGAACCTCAAGGTCCCCACCCAAATAGGCGCGGATGCCCTGCGCGGCCGCCACGGCCCCGGAAAGAGTGGTGTAATATGGCACTTTATGCAAGAGGGCCGCGCGCCGCAGCGAGCGGCTGTCGGCCAGCGCCTGCGGGCCTTCGGTGGTGTTGAAGACGAGCTGGACGTCGCCATTGGTGATGGCATCGACGATGTGCGGCCGCCCCTCCAGCACCTTGTTCACCTTCTCGGTCGGGATGCCTTGATCGGTCAGGAAGCGCGCCGTGCCCGAGGTCGCCAGCACCTTGAAGCCGAGCGAATGCAATTCGCGCACGGCATCCGCGATGCGCGTCTTGTCGCTTTCGCGCACCGAGACGAACACAGTGCCCTTGCGCGGCACCCGCGTGCCGCCGCCGAGCTGACTCTTGGCGAAGGCGACCGCAAACGAGCGGTCGATTCCCATGACCTCGCCGGTCGAGCGCATCTCGGGGCCGAGCACAGTGTCGACGCCGGGGAAGCGTGCGAACGGGAAGACCGATTCCTTGACGCCGACGTGCTTGAGCGCCGCCTTCTTCAGCTTGAAATCGGCAAGCTTCTCGCCGGCCATGATGCGCGCGGCGATCTTGGCGACCGGCGTTCCGACCACCTTGGCGACGAACGGCACGGTGCGCGAGGCACGCGGATTGACCTCGAGCACGTAGATCTCGCCGTCCTTGATGGCGTATTGCACGTTCATCAGGCCAATGACGTCGAGGCCGAGCGCGAGTTCGCGGGTCTGCCGCTCCAGCTCCTCGATCATTTTCTCATCGAGCGAGTGCGGCGGCAGCGAGCAGGCGCTGTCGCCGGAATGGATGCCGGCTTCCTCGATGTGCTCCATGATGCCGACGATGAAAGTGTCCTTGCCGTCGCACAGGCAGTCGACGTCGATTTCCGTGGCGTCCGACAGATAGCGGTCGAACAGCAGCGGGTTCTTGCCGAGCACGGTGTTGATCTGCCCGGTCTTGTCGTTCGGATAGCGCGCCTTGACATCGGCCGGCACCAGCTCCGGCAGCGTGCCGAGCAGATAATCATTGAGCTGGTTCTCCTCGCGGATGATCTGCATCGCACGGCCGCCGAGCACGTAGGACGGGCGCACCACCAGCGGCAGGCCGAGATCGGCGGAGACGAGGCGGGCCTGCTCGACCGAATAGGCGATGCCGTTCTTCGGTTGCTTGAGGCGCAGCTTGTCGAGCACGCGCTTGAAGCGGTCGCGGTCCTCGGCGAGGTCGATGGCGTCGGGTGAGGTGCCGAGAATCGGCACTTCGGCGGCTTCCAGCGCACGCGCCAGCTTCAGCGGGGTCTGGCCGCCGAACTGCACGATCACGCCGTGCAGGGTGCCGTTGCTGCGCTCCTTGGCGATGATCTCCAGCACGTCCTCGGCGGTGAGCGGCTCGAAATAGAGCCGGTCGGCGGTGTCGTAGTCGGTCGACACCGTCTCCGGATTGCAGTTGATCATGATGGATTCGTAGCCGGCGTCATGCAGCGCGAAGCAGGCGTGACAGCAGCAATAGTCGAACTCGATGCCCTGGCCGATGCGGTTGGGACCGCCGCCGAGAATGATGACCTTCTTCTTGTCGGACGGCGCGCTCTCGTCCGCGGGCAGGCCGGCGAACGGCGCCTCATAGGTCGAGTACATGTAGGCGGTCGGCGAGGCGAACTCGGCCGCGCAGGTGTCGATGCGCTTGTACACCGGGTGGACGCCGAGCGCGTGGCGCTTGGCCTTGACTTCGGCCTCCGTCGTCTCGGCCAGCACGGCGAGCCGCGCGTCGGAGAAGCCCATGGCCTTCAGCGTGCGCATGCCGAAGGCATTGCCAGGCAGGCCGTTCTTCCTGACCTTCTCCTCCATCTCGACGATGCCACGCATCTCGGCGAGGAACCACGGATCGATCTTGCAGGAGTTGAAGATGTCCTCGTTCGACCAGCCGAGCCGCATGGCCTGGGCGACCTGGAGGATGCGGTTCGGCGTCGGAGTGCCGAGCGCGGCGCGGATCGCGTTCTTGTCGTCGTCGCGGCCGAGGCCCTCGATCTCGATCTCGTCGAGGCCGGTCAATCCCGTCTCGAGCCCGCGCAGCGCCTTTTGCAGGCTTTCCTGGAAGGTGCGGCCGATCGCCATGACCTCGCCGACCGATTTCATCGAGGTGGTCAGCGTGGTCGAGGCGCCCGGGAATTTCTCGAAGGCAAAACGCGGCACCTTGGTGACGACGTAGTCGATGGTCGGCTCGAATGACGCCGGCGTGGCACCGCCGGTGATGTCATTGGCGATCTCGTCGAGCGTGTAGCCGACCGCGAGCTTGGCGGCGACCTTGGCGATCGGAAAGCCGGTGGCTTTCGAGGCCAGCGCGGAGGAGCGCGACACGCGCGGATTCATCTCGATGACGACCATGCGGCCGTCTTCGGGATTGACGCCGAACTGAACGTTGGAGCCGCCGGTCTCGACCCCGATCTCGCGCAGCACCGCCAGCGAGGCGTCGCGCATGATCTGGTATTCCTTGTCGGTCAGCGTCAGCGCCGGCGCCACCGTGATGGAATCGCCGGTGTGCACGCCCATCGGATCGAGGTTCTCGATCGAGCAGACGATGATGCAATTGTCTTTCTTGTCGCGCACCACCTCCATCTCGTACTCTTTCCAGCCGAGCACGGACTCCTCGATCAGCACTTCGTTGGTGGGAGACGCGTCAAGGCCGCGCTCGATGATGTCGAGGAACTCTTCCTTGTTGTAGGCGATGCCGCCGCCGGTGCCACCCATCGTGAAGGAGGGGCGGATGATCGCGGGCAGGCCGATCTCGGACAGCGCCATCATGGCCTGGCCGAAGGCGTATTCCTGGTAGCGCTTGCGACGCTCGCTCTCGCCGAGCGTCCACTGCCGGTCGAGCTCTTCGAGCGCGGCGCCCGACAGCTTCTCGCGTTCGGCCTGGTACTTCTCGCGGAACGACTTCTTCAGCTCGGAGGCGTTGGCGAGCCGAGACTTCGGCGTCTCGAGCCCGATCTTGGTCATGGCCTCGCGGAAGAGCTGGCGGTCTTCCGCCTTGTCGATGGCATCGGCGGTGGCGCCGATCATCTCGACGTCGAACTTCTCCAGCGTGCCCTGGCGGCGCAGCGACAGCGCGCAGTTCAGCGCGGTCTGGCCACCCATGGTCGGCAGCAGCGCGAAGCCGCCGGGGACGACGTGACGTTCCTTCTCGATGATCTTGGCGACGATCTCGGGCGTGATCGGCTCGATATAGGTCGCATCCGCCAATTCCGGGTCGGTCATGATGGTGGCCGGGTTGGAATTGACGAGGACGATGCGATAGCCCTCTTCCTTCAGCGTCTTCACCGCCTGCGTGCCCGAATAGTCGAACTCGCAGGCCTGGCCGATCACGATGGGACCGGCGCCGATGATCAGGATGGTCGAGATGTCGGTTCGTTTGGGCATCACCGCTCACGGGCTGGGATCTGGGCACAAAAAAAGGGCGCGCTTGCCGCGCGTCCCCATTTGGCGAGAGCGCGGGGTCTCCCTCGCGCGCGGGTGGGTCTTAAACCAGTTTTTGGAGCGGCGAAACCCCGAAAAACGCCCATCAACCGCCAATTTTCAGGGGTTTGACGGTGCGTTGCCGGCATCGTCGGGGCGGGCGGGCAGTCCGTCTCCGCTTCCGCTATGCTCCAGCTACGCCGGACACGCTTCGCCCCTTCGGGTCTTGCGTGGCTGCGCCACGCGTAGCCCCGCAGGGGCGAAGCGTGGAGACCCGGCCTGGATTTGAACCAGGATGAAGAGCGATGCACCGCCCCCGCGTAGACATTTCCGCCACCGGGCCATCAGGATTATTCCCGATCGGCGTGCGCCAGGCCACCTCAGCTGATCGTTATGCTTAACGGACCAGAGGCGGCCTCGCGATGAAGGTCATGCGCCAGCGGTTGTGCCCGATATTGCTGTGGGCGCGCTGGACCGCGAAGCCCGCCGCCTTCAGCTTGGCCGTGATCTCGTCCTCGCTGTAGCGCTGCAGTCCGATCTTCGAGCGCAGCTGGCGATAATCCGACAGCGCGGTGCTGATCAGCCCGATCAGCGCGTCCTTCAGAAATCCGTGACGCAGGCCGAACCCGAGCAGCGCCATCACGTCCCTGACCATGCCGACATTGGGCTGTAGAATGTCGCCCAGCACCAGCTTGCCGGAGGGTTTCAGGATGCGGCGGGTGTTCAATAGCGCCGCATCGAGCTCGTCCGGCGTCATGTATTGTGCGACCGAGTTCATCACGACGAGATCGATCGACTGATCCTGCATCTTGCGGACGTCCTCGAGCGAGCGGACGCGGATCTTGGTGTTTGGGGCAAACCGCGCGATCAGCCGGCCGCGCACGCCCGGCGCGGGCTCGGCCAGGATCAGCATGCCGCAGGCGGCCGCCACCTGGCTCGCCGACAGCGCTTCGCCGCAGGCATAGTCCAGCACCGTCGCATCGGGCGAGGGGATGTAGCCGATGATGTCCCGCGCAATGATCTGGAAGTGCAAGTCGCGATGCAGCTTGCTGACATAGATCGTATGCGTCGAGTCGTAATAATCGATCCAATCGTCCATTGGTATCCCGCCCAGGGGTTCCTATCTAGGAACCGCGCTGCCCACCTTGCGTTAGGGGTGCGGCGGCGCGCCGTCAATGTCCGCGTCCTAACAGGAAGGTCTCCCGTGAGCAAAACCAACAACAAGGTCTCGCCCGAACTCGATACCCCCACGGATCTGTCGCCCGACGGGGTCAAGAAAGTCTCTGAGGCGCTCAACGTGCTTCTGGCCGACGCGTTCGCGCTTTATCTGAAGACCAAGAATTTTCACTGGCACATCAGCGGGCGCCACTTCCGCGATTACCACCTGCTGCTCGACGAGCAGTCCGACCAGATCTTCGCCACCACCGACCAGCTCGCCGAGCGCGTCCGCAAGATCGGCGGCACCACGCTGAGGTCGATCGGCCAGGTCGCAAAGCTCCAGACCATCAAGGACAACAACGAGGACTACGTCCCGCCGCGCGAGATGCTGCGCGAGCTGATGCAGGACAACAAGCACGTCGCTGCCGCGATGCGCAAGGCGCACGACGTCTGCGACGAGGCCGGCGACGTCGCCAGCGCCAGCATTTTGGAGAACTTCATCGACGAGACCGAGCGCCGCACCTGGTTCCTGTTTGAAGCGACGAGGCAGGAGGGCGGCAACGAGGCGTAACGGGATGCGTAGGGTGGGTTAGCCTCACAGAAGCGCGAAGCGCATCTGCAAGGCGTAACCCACCACTGTCTCTGTCCGCGGAAACAGAAGAGGTGGATTACGCCTTTGGCTAACCTACCCTACTGCACCACGCTTGTGGCTACCGCCACAGCCGCATCAGCGCGCCGTCCTTTCCCGTTACGGGATCAGCGGGCGGCAGCGCCACTTGCGGAATCGTCTTCAGCGCTTTCGCATGGTTCTCCGGCGTTGCGCGCGTGATCTCCATTTTTGCGCCTGGCGGATAGGCGCCGATCACGCAAAAATCATCGCTCGCCTTGATGCATTGATGTCCGGTGCCGGCGGGCAGGATCGCAACGTCGCCGGCCTTGATCTGAAGCTCCTGGCCGTGATCGCCGCCGAAACGCACGCGGGCGCTGCCGCGCGCGACGCCGAGCACCTCATGCACCGTCGCATGATAATGCAGATAATCGTAGACGCCGTTGCGCCACGTCCCGCCCCAGCCGTTCGCTTCGAACAGATTCTCGATGGTCTCTTCCGGGCGCTTTGGGTCGAGCTTCACCGCGCCCTGGTAGACCAGGAACGGAAGGATGTTGTTCGGCACGAGCCCGTCATCCTCGAAAACAATGGCGAGCGGCTCGGCCTTGTCGCGGACGACGGACATGGCTGTGCTCCTGCGCAAGAATAGCAGGGATCAACCAAACGCGTGCGGCGACGTTCCTCGTTCCACCGTCATTCCGGGGCGACGCGCAGCGTCGAGCTATGATGCGCAATTGCGCATCAGAGAATCCATCGCGCTGCAAAGTCTGTTGCCAGATGGATTCCGGGCTCGCGCTACGCGCGCCCCGGAATGACGAAAAAGTCCCGGCGAGCCCGGACTTTTGTGGTGAAGTATCCGTGGAGAACGCGCCTTACGCCCTCTTCCTCTGCCGCATCAGGTCGGCGAAGCGCTGGAACAGGTAATGCGAGTCGCGCGGGCCGGGTGAGGCCTCGGGATGGTATTGCACGGAGAATACCGGCTTGCCGTCGAGCTGGATGCCGCAATTGGATCCATCAAACAAGGAAATGTGGGTCTGCGTCGCGCCCTTCGGCAGCGTCGTCTCGTCCACGGCAAAGCCGTGGTTCATCGAGGTGATCTCGACCTTGCCGGTGGTCTCGTCCTTCACGGGGTGATTCGCCCCGTGATGGCCCTGATGCATCTTCTTGGTCTTGGCGCCGACGGCAAGGCCCAGCATCTGGTGGCCGAGGCAGATGCCGAAGGTCGGCGTGCCCGACTTGATCACGTCGCGGATCACGGGCACCGCATATTTGCCGGTCGCAGCCGGATCGCCCGGACCGTTGGACAGGAACACGCCGTCCGGCTTCATTGCCAGGATGTCTTCGGCCGGGGTCGTCGCCGGCACCACCGTCACCTTGCAGCCGACGCCGGCGAGCAGGCGCAGGATGTTGCGCTTGATGCCGTAGTCGATGGCGACGACGTTGAACTCGGGCTTGTCCTGGCGGCCGAAGCCCTTGTCCCAGGCCCAGGGTGTCTCGTCCCAGGTGAAGCGCTGGCCGCTCGTCACCATCGGCACGAGGTCCATGCCTTCGAGCCCCGGCCACTCGCGCGCCTCTTCCTTGAGGCCGTGCAAATCGAACTCGCCAGACTTCGAGTGCGCGATCACGGCGTTGGGCATGCCCTTGGAGCGGATCAGCGCGGTCAGCGCGCGGGTGTCGATGCCGGAGAGGCCGATGATGCCGCGGGCCTTGAGCCAGGCATCGAGATGCTTGGTGGCGCGGTAGTTCGAGGGATTGGTGATCGCGGTGCGCAGGATCACGCCGCGCGCGCCGGGCGTCGCGGCCATGTTCACCGTCTCGATGTCGTCCTCATTGGTGCCGACATTGCCGATATGCGGGAAGGTGAAGGTGATGAGCTGGCCGGCATAGGAGGGATCGGTCAGGATCTCCTCATAGCCGGTCATTGCGGTGTTGAAGCAGACCTCGCCGACGGCGTGGCCCTCGGCGCCGAGACCAAAGCCCTCCAGCACCGTGCCGTCGGCAAGCACGAGGAGCGCGGTCGGTTTGTGGTCCGGCCAGGCGGGATCGTTGTCATGTTGTGTCATGAGCCCGCTTCATAAGCCCCCCGCGTGTGCACGTCAAAGCGAGAGAGGGCCGATTCACATGCGTTTTTGCATATTTGACAGGCCTCCTCCCACCCTTAAGCTCGGACGCACAATTTCCGGCAATTTCCTGGGCTTGCGAGGCAATAATGGACCAGACCACCCCCATTGTGCTGGTTCCGGGGCTGGCGTCCTCGGCCCGGATCTATGCGCCCGTGATCCCTGCGCTCTGGCGTTTCGGGCCGGTGACTGTCGCCAACCACATCCGCGACGACAGCATGGTTGCGATCGCCCGCCGCATCCTCGCCGAGGCGCCGCCGCGCTTCGCCCTCGCCGGCCATTCCATGGGTGGCTACATCGCCTTCGAGATCATGCGCCAGGCCAGCGAGCGCGTGACAAAACTCGCGCTGATCAACACGCAGGCGCGGCCCGACTCGCCGGAGGCCACCGCGCGCCGCCGCGCTCAGATGGAGCGCGCCAGACGCGGCGAGCTGCGCGCCGTGCGCGAGGAGAGTTTTCCGGAGCTCGTGCATCCGTCGCGGCGCGACGATGCCGAGATTCTCAGGCTCGTGCATGCGCAGGACGAGGACGTCGGCGTCGAAGGCTATCTGCGGCAGCAGACCGCGATCATCGCACGGGTGGATTCGCGCTCCTTGCTGGCGACGATCACATGCCCGACGCTGGTGCTGACGGGCGATGCCGACAACACCATCCCCAACGCCTTCTCCAAGGAGATGGCCGAAGGCATCGCCGGCGCCAGGCTCGTGATTCTCGATCGCTGCGGGCACCTGCCGCAAGCCGAACAGCCGGAGGCGACGGTTCAGGCGCTGACCGAATGGCTGGGGAGCTAGGTTGTGCGACGGCCGCAAAGGGCCTAGATCAGGCGTTTATATCGAAGGGATCACGATGATGCTGCGCGACGACATCAACAATGCGGTCAAGGAGGCCATGAAGGCCAAGGACGAGCGCAAGCTGTCCACGCTGCGCATGGTCAACTCGACCATCAAGAACGCCGACATCGACGCGCGCGGCAGCGGCAAGCCGCCGTTGTCGGACGCTGACATACTCGCGGTGCTGCAGAAGATGATCAAGCAGCGTCAGGAGGCGGTCGAGCTCTACGACAAGGGCGGCCGCGCCGAGCTTGCCGCGCAGGAGCGCGAGGAGATCGCGGTGATCTCGGCGTATCTGCCGAAGCAGATGTCCGATGACGACGTGAAGAAGGCGATCGCGGATGCGATTGCCGAGACCGGCGCTGCCGGCATGAAGGACATGGGCAAGGTGATCGCCGTGCTGCGCGCGAAGTACGCAGGGCAAATGGATTTCGGCAAGGCGTCTGGTCTCGTGAAGGCAGCGCTGTCGGGCTAGCTTCTTCCCCTCTCCCCTTGTGGGAGAGGGTGGCTCGCCGCGTAGCGGCGAGACGGGTGAGGGGTCTTTCTCCGCGAGCGATCCTCTCCCAGTAGTTCACGCGGATAGAGACCCCTCATCCGGCGCTTCGCGCCCCCTTCTCCCACAAGGGGAGAAGGGGCACCTTTGATGCCGCATAGGTTCGGTCTACTCTCCCGGCAGAAACAAATCGGGAGCAACCGATGACCGCCATCAATCCATTTCGCATCGCCATCGGCGACGACGTCCTCGCCGACCTGAAGTCACGCCTCGCCCGCACGCGCTGGCCGGAGGCCGAGCTGGTCGACGACTGGAGCCAGGGCGCGCCGCTGAAATGGATCCAGGAGATCTGCACCTATTGGGCCAACGCGTATGACTGGCGCTCGCGCGAGGCAAAGCTCAATCGCTTTGCGCAGTTCACCACCGAGATCGACGGCCTCGACATCCACTTCATTCATGCGCGCTCGAAAGAAGCCAACGCGCTTCCGTTGATCATCACCCATGGCTGGCCCGGGTCGATCGTCGAGTTCCAGAAGGTGATCGCGCCGCTCACCGATCCCGCCGCGCATGGCGGCAATCCCGCCGACGCCTTTCACGTGATCTGCCCCTCGCTGCCGGGCTTCGGCTTCTCGGCCAAGCCAAGGACCACCGGCTGGGGCGTCGATCGCATTGCCGCGACCTGGGGCAAGCTGATGGACCGCCTGGGCTACGCGCGCTACGGCGCGCAAGGCGGCGACTGGGGCTCGGCGGTGACGACCTCGCTCGGCGCGCAGGACGCTGAGCATTGCGCCGGCATCCACATCACGCTCGCCTTCAACGCGGCGCCGAAGATCGAGAGCGAGCCGACGCCAGAGGAGAAGCGGGCGCTGGTCGGCCTCAAGCATTATGTCGATCTCGATTCCGGCTATTCCAAGCAGCAATCGACGCGGCCGCAGACGCTCGGCTATGGCCTGACCGATTCGCCGAGCGGGCAGGCCGCGTGGATCCTGGAAAAATTCTGGGCCTGGACCGATTGCAATGGCCACCCCGAGAACATCTTCAGCAAGGACGAGCTGCTCGACAACGTCATGCTCTATTGGGCGACGCAGACGGCGACCTCGTCGGCGCGGCTCTATTGGGAGAGCTTTGGCAAGCGCCGCACCACGCCGGTGGTGAAGGTGCCGACGGGCGTCGCGGTGTTTCCGAAGGAGATCATCACGCCGGTGCGGCGCTGGATGGAGCCGAACTTCCATGCCATCACACATTGGAGCGAGATGGAGAAGGGCGGTCACTTCGCGGCATTCGAGCAGCCGGAGCTGTTCGTGCAGGATGTCCGGAAGTTTTTTGCGACGGTGCGGTAGCCTCCGCCGTCATTCCGGGGCGACGCGCCAGCGTCGAACCCGGAATCCATCAAGCGGCGTTTCCTGTGGCCCGATGGATTCCGGGCTCGCCCTTCGGGCGCCCCGGAATGACGGCGAGGGACTTGTCCCGTGCGCCCGCGGCCCTAGACTGAACGATAATAAGACACCGGAAACGACCATACCATGCTGACCGAAGCCGCAACCTACGACGAACTCTATCGCAATTTCCGTTGGGATATCCCCGCGCGCTTCAACATCGCGGAAGCGTGCTGCGATCGCCATGCCGACGGCACCGGCCGGCTTGCGCTGATCTATGTCGACGACACCGGCGCCACCAGCCGCACCACCTTCGACGAGATCGCGGAGATGTCGCGCCGCTTCGCCAGTGTGCTGAAGGCGGACGGGCTGGTCCGCGGCGACCGCGTCGCGGTGTTCCTGTCGCAGTCGGTGGAATTGCCGATCGTGCATATGGCGGCGTTTCGCTCGGCCCTGATCTCGATCCCGCTGTTCGCCCTGTTCGGCGAGGACGCGCTGGAATTCCGTCTGTCGAATTCGCAAGCCAAGGCGATCGTCACCGACGAAGCCGGCTGGGAAAAGCTGTCCAAGATCCGCGACCGCCTGCCGGAGCTGAGGAACGTCTACATCGTCGGCGCGCGCGTGCCCGCCGGCACGACATCGTTCTGGGATGCGGTGAAGGCCGCTTCGCCCGACTTTACGCGCGCGGACACCTCGGCCGACGATCCCGCCCTGATCATCTACACCTCCGGCACGACGGGTAACCCGAAGGGCGCGCTGCATGCGCATCGTGTCGTGCTCGGCCATCTGCCGAACGTGGAGATGTGCCACAACTTCTTGCCCAAGCCCAGCGATCTCATGTGGACGCCGGCGGATTGGGCCTGGATCGGCGGGCTCATCAACGGCCTGCTCGCGTTCTGGTACCACGGCATTCCCCTGGTCGGCCATCGCGCGCGGAAATTCGAGCCGCAGGCGGCGATGCAGATGATGGCCGATCTTGCCGTCCGCAACGTCTTCCTGCCGCCGACGGCGCTGAAGCTGATGCGGCAGGCCGGCGTCAAGCATTCCGGCGTCAAGCTGCGCAGCATCTTCACCGGCGGCGAATCGCTCGGGGGTGAATTGCTCGGCTGGGTGCGCGAGACGTTTGGTGTCGACGCGCATGAGGTGTTCGGCCAGACCGAGTGCAACCTCGTGATCGGCAGCAACGCGAACCTGTTTCCGATCCGCCCGGGTTCGATGGGCAAGGCGACGCCGGGCTTCGATGTCCGCATCGTCAACGACAAGGGCGAGGAATTGCCGCGGGGGCAGCGCGGCATCATCGGCGTGCGCCAGCCGTGCCCCGTCACCATGCTCGAATATTGGCGCAATCCGGAGGCGACCGCGAAGAAATATGCCGGCGACTTCCTGCTCACCGGCGATCTCGGAGTGCAGGACGAGGACGGCTATTTCTGGTACGTCAGCCGCGAGGACGACGTCATCACCACCGCCGGCTATCGCGTCGGCCCCTCCGAGATCGAGCACACGCTGATGAAACATCCGTCGGTGGCCATGGCTGCGGTGGTCGGCATTCCCGATCCGATCCGCACCGAATCGATCAAGGCCTGGATCGTGCTGCGTCCGGGCTTTGCCGGCAGCGACACGCTCGCGCGCGAGATTCAGGACTTCGTCAAGGTGCAGCTCGCCGCGCACGAATATCCGCGCTTCGTCGAATTCACGGAGACGCTGCCGATGACGGCAACAGGCAAGGTGCTGCGCCGCGAGCTGCGGGCCAAAGGCTGACTTCTTACAAGGGCTAGCTTCCGACCATGGCAAAGACGTCTCAAGCCGCGGGGCTTCACCGCGCCTCGCTTGCAAAGCTGCACGAGCTCGATACGGCGCTGGAGCTCATGTATTACGGCTGGCGCGGCATGACGCTTGAGGCCGACGCATATCTGGCCAAGCAGGGCCTGTCGCGTCCGCACCATCGCATCCTCTACGTTGTGGCGCGCCGGCCCGACATCGCCATCGGCGCGCTGATCGAGATCCTCGGCATTTCCAAGCAGGCCCTCAACCGGCCGCTCAATCTGCTGCTGGAGCGCAAGCTCCTGACCTCGAAGCGGGCGCCGGAGCAGCACCGCTCGAAATTGCTGCGCCTGACGGAAGCGGGGCGGCGCATCGAGCAACGGGCCTCGGACCACGAGCGCCAGGTCCTGCGCGAGGCGTTCGCGCGCGCCGGGGCGAGCGGTGCGGCCGGATGGATCGGCGTGATGGAGGCGATCGCCGACAACAACTGACCTAAATCTCAAGTCAACATAGTTGACATGAGGCGCGCGCTTTGCCACCTTCCGGGCCACAAGCCGAAGGGAGGATCCGTGTCGTGAGCGGACAGGCAATGGACCGCGCGGCCGCTGCAAGCTTCGTCGCGGCATGGTGCGCGAACTGGTGCAAAGTGGACATCGACGCGGTCGTCGCCCATTTCGCCGACGATGCGCAGATGCGCAGCCCTCTCGCGCTCACCCTGACGGGGTCTCCGACCGTCACCGGCGCTGAGAACATTCGCGCCTACTGGCGGAAAGCCTACGGCCACATCGAAAGTGCCGACCTGAAGATCCTGGATTGGAGCTGGGACGAGGCGATCGCGCGACTGACGGTGTGGTGGCAGTTGGGCGATACGCGCGCCAGCGAGTTCATGGATTTCGACGATGCGGGCCGTGTGGTGCGCAGCGAAGCCTTCTACGGGAAATGACCATGCGATTTTCGGATATCGTCCTGCTTCTCAACACGCTCTGGTTCGTGGGCGCGTTCATCCAGTTCAGCATCGCGCAAACCAACACGTTGAAGATCCTGCTGCCGCGAGAGGAGCGCAGCAATCCGATCGCGCCGACCCTTGCAGCGAGCGTCGCGTTTCTCGGCGGCATGAATCTGCCGATCGGGCTCTTGTCGCTCTATCTTCTGGCCGCCCGTCCGTCCTTCTTCCAACCGGTCGAAGCGCAGCTCGCGCTGTTCCTGTTCTTTGCCGCCTGCCATTTCAGCCAGTTCGCCTATAACGTCCCGGTGCTGATGCGCGGCGGCCGCGTCGGGGTGGCCTATTGGCCGGTGTTGAAGGGCCCGATGCTCCGGATCTTCGTGATCGATGCGGCTCTGTTCGCCGCTAATCTCGCAGTGGCGCTGCAGCTCACCGTCGCGTCCTGATCTAGCGCGGCGGCTCCGAGAGGGCCGCGCGCAGCATCGCGGCGAGCTCCTTGCGCCGGAACGGCTTGGTCAGAATGCGCGCGTCGATCCCGTCGGGCGTCTTGACCGGATCCTGGCTGTAGCCGGACGTGAAGAGCACCTTGAGGCCAGGCCGCAGTTGAACGGCCTGCCTCGCCAGCTCCGGCCCGAACATGCCGCCGGGCATCACGACGTCGGTGAACAGCAGCTGGATGTCCGCGGACTGGCGCAGCACGTCCAGCGCCGCGGGTCCGTTTGCCGTCGTGATGACGCGGTAGCCGAGCGCCTTCAGCTCGTTCTCGACATAGGCGCGCACCATGTCGTCGTCCTCGACGACGAGGATCGTTTCGTATCCCTCGGGTGCGGCGACACGCGCTGCCGGTGACGGCTCCTCGCTCGACGACGTCGGCAGGCGAGGAAAGAACAGCCTGACCACGCTGCCTTGACCCGGTTCGGACTGCATCTGCACGAGTCCGCCGGATTGTTGCGCAAATCCGTAGACCATGCTGAGGCCAAGGCCGGTGCCCTTGCCGACCTCCTTGGTGGTGAAGAACGGCTCGAACGCGCGCTGCAACACCTCGCTGCTCATGCCGGACCCGGTATCCTTCACGGCCAGCATGACGTAGTCGCCGGGCCGCGGCTCGCCGTTGACGTCGAGGTCGGATTCACCGAGCGATGCATTCCGCACCTCGACCATCAGCTTGCCGCCGTCAGGCATCGCGTCGCGCGCGTTGAGCACGAGGTTGAGCACGGCCGTCGCCAATTGGCCGGGATCGACGCTGGCGAGCCAGAGATCCGGCGCGAACGTGAAGCTGGATTCGATGTGCTCGCCCAGGGTCCGCTGCAGAAGCTGCTTCATGCCGGTCACCTGCTCGGCGATGTCGATCTCGCGCGGCCGCAGCGGCTGCTTGCGCGCGAAGGCGAGCAGGCTCCGCGTCAGGTCGGATCCCCGCTCGGCGGCGGTCGCAATGTCGTCGGCGATCCGGTGCAATTCCTCGTTGCCCGCAAGCCTGTCGGCGAGGTGCTCGGAATTGCCGAGAATGACGGTCAGGAGATTGTTGAAATCGTGCGCCACGCCGCCCGTGAGCTGGCCCATGGCTTCCATCTTCTGCGACTGGCTGAGCTTGTGGCTGAGATCGGCGATGGCGGCGCGCTGCTGCTCGAGCGATTCGGCCGTGCTGTTGAGCAGCGTCATCAACCCGCCGAGCTCGCCCCCCGGGTGGGGCTCCGGAATGCGCGCGCTGAGATCGCCGTGCCCCAGGCTCTTCGCCATGGCAGCGAGCCGCCCGACCTGCCGTCCGATGCTCACCGTCGTGAGGATCCAGAGGCCGGCGAGGAGCAGCAGCGAGGCCACCGCCAGGATCGCCATGTCCTCGTAAAGCCGGCGGTTCGCTGCCGCGATCAGTCCGTCCTTGGACCGCCCCACCAAGATATAGAGTCCGGCCTTGCGGATCGCGGGCGAACGGGCAACGCCCCAGATCTGCGTGCGGCCGTCGCGATCGGCGATCTCCCGGAATGGTTCGCCGTCGGGATCTGCCGCGAAGCGGAACAGGTCGGAGCCCGCAATGGAGCCGCCGATGGGTACGCTCCAGCCGCCGCGCTTGGGGGCGGCCAGGACCGTGCCCTTGGCGTCGACGAGCAGGATGTCCTTCTCGGCGAGCAGCCGCTTGTCGTGAAACTCCGCGAACTTGTTCAGGTTGAAGGACGCCAGCAGCACGAATTTCAGCGCGCCTGTATCCGATCGCACCGGATAGGCGATCTGCAGCACCGACAGCCCGGTGAGGCGGCCGAACACCGGTTCCACCGCGACGAGGCCGTGAAGAGTCTGGACCTCTTTGAAATAGCCGCGGTCGTTCAGGTCGAGCGTGCGGTTGGTCCGCAGCGAGTCGCAGAACAGCCTGCCGTCGGGATCGATGGTCAGGATACCCGTGAACTGCGGATATTCCTCGCGGACATCCGACAGAAACGCCGAGCATGCCGCCTTGTCGCGCGTGTCGAGGTCGCGGGCGCGGGCGAGCCCGTAATGAAGCTGGGCAGTCCCCTGGATCTTCTCGCCGAGATCGCTGGCGATGTCGTCGGCGGATGCGGCGAGATTGGCCAGCGCCGCGTCGATCTCGCTCGTCCGGTTCTGCACGAAGCGCAGCCCGACCAGAATCGCCGGCACAAGCATGGCCGCGATGACGAGGATAAGTAACCGGGTACGCAGGCTCATCGGTGGGCGATCGGCTCTCGGGCGACGGTATTCGGAGGTGCAATTTGCGGCACGATCATCTGCCCCGTCCATAGCGGTCGGTGCAAAAATCGCGCGAAAGGCTAACGATTTCGCCGTGCGAGCATCGTCCCTTCGCTGCTACCCTTCGCGCCGGCCGGCTTCAAGTTGCGCCGCCGCGCGGCGGCGCTAATATCGCGGCATGCGCGCGACGAAGATCGCGCCGATGTGCGGAGGAAGCTGATGTCCATCTCGGGCAAGGTCGATCCGGTGGTGCGTCCAGTGGCGGCGGTCGACATCGCCGAGGCGCTGGTCGAGGGCCTCCGCGATTTCCAGGCGCTGCCGCTCTACGGTCTCTGCTTCGGCGCGCTCTATGCCGCCGGCGGCATCGTCATCATGCTCTGTCTCACTGCCTTCGGCATGGTCTACCTGGTCTATCCCCTCGCTGCCGGTTTTGCGCTGATCGGACCGTTCGTTGCGATCGGCCTCTACGAAGTCAGCCGGCGCCGTGAGCGCGGCGAGCCGGTCTCGTTCGCTGCGATCTGGTCCGCGATCCGCTCGCGCAGCGAGATCGGCTGGATGGCCTTCGTGACGTTGTTCGTGTTCGTGGTCTGGATGTACCAGGTGCGGCTCCTGATCGCGCTGCTGCTCGGCCTCAACGCCTCGTTCTCGAGCTTGCAGGAATTCATGACGGTGGTGCTGACGACCAGCGAGGGCCTGCTGTTCCTGGCCATCGGCAATGCGGTCGGGGCCGTGCTGTCGCTGATCCTGTTCTCGCTGACCGTGGTGTCGTTCCCGCTGCTGCTCGATCGCGAGGTCGATTTCGTCACGGCCATGGTGACGAGCGTGCGCGCGGTGGTGACGAGCCCGCTGCCGATGATCGGTTGGGCCGCATTGATCGTGATGCTGCTGATCATCTCGGCGCTGCCCTATTTTCTCGGGCTGGTGGTCACGCTGCCGGTGCTCGGGCATGCGACATGGCACCTGTACCGCCGGTTGGTGGCGCCGGTGTAGGCCGTCGCCCCCGCCTAGTGCGCGGCTGCGCACGGGGGCGGGGGCCCATAACCCCAGGGAGAAGTTGGGGCGCGAAGTCGTAACCACGAGTCTTCGCCAAACTTCATCCTGTGGTTATGGGTCCCGGGCTCGCGCTTCGCGCGCCCCGGGACGACAGCGGAGATTGCCTCGCTCAAGGCACCTTGATCCCCATCGCCTTCAGCGCCTCCAGCAACCGCACCGGCGGGGACATCTCGATATGCGGCGCCTTGCCGGTCTCCAGCAGGCTCTTCAATCCGGAGAGGATCGCGGGCCAGCCGGTGCGGCCGCCGGAAAGGATGTCGTCGCTGAGCTCGCGGTCGTGGCGTTGGCTCAGGGTGAGGCGGACGGCTTCGCCGGCCTGCTCGATCTCGTAGGTGACGATGGTGGTGCCGAGCTTTTCCACGAGGTCCGGCCAATTGACGTTCCAGCTCACCGTGAGCCTCCTCGGCGGATCGTATTCGAACACTTCGCCGCGGATGTGCTCGGAGCCGTCGGGCGCGTGCACGACGAAACTGCCGCCGAGCTTCGGCTCCATCTCCACCGCAAAGCCGGAAAAATATTTCCGGCTGAACTCGGCGGACGTCAGCGCCTCCCACACCTTCTCGGGCGTCGAGGCGATGTAGATGGTGTAGACGGTCAGCGGCTTGAATTGATCGAGGTTCATCGTGCATCAAATCCTTCGTTGAGCGGACTCACTCGTCGCCGTTCTCCAACTGACGTTTCAGCTCGTTGAGCGCGGCGAGCTTGCTGCGTTCGAACTTCCTGATCCAACGTTCGCCGATCTGATGGATCGGCACCGGGTTGAGGTAGTGCAGCTTCTCGCGTCCATGCCTGATGGTGGTGATGAGGTTCGCTTCCTCCAGGATGGCAAGGTGCTTGGTGACGGCCTGTCGTGTCATCGCAAGCCCCTCGCAGAGCTCGTTCAGTGTCTGGCCGTTTCTGGCGTGAAGCCTGTCGAGCAGCGAACGTCGCGAGCTATCCGCGAGCGCCTTGAAGACCTCATCCATGGCGGCGATAATAGGCAACTAAATGGTTGCATGTCAAGGCGGCGTGGAACGGCTCACGCGACTTCCGTTCCAGCTTCGGCCATGCATTAATGCGCCCGAACCGCAGCGAGTCCCTCCCATGATGTCCATGCAAGCCTACCTCGCCTTCGTCGCCGCCTGCATTGCGCTGGCGCTGCTGCCGGGGCCGATCGTCACCCTCGTCATCGCCAATGGCCTGCGCCACGGCACGCGTGCGGCGCTCATCAACGTGGCCGGCGCGCAGGCCGGGCTTGCCATCGTCATCGGCATCGTTGCGATCGGCCTGACCTCGCTGATGGCGACCATGGGCTATTGGTTCGACTGGGTGCGCTTTGCCGGCGCCGCATATCTGATCTGGCTCGGCATCAAGCTGATCTGGGAGCCGGTCGAAGGCGTCGACGTCGACGCGCCGCCTCCGCCGCCGCGCGGCGGCTTCTTCCTGCAGGGATTCCTGGTGCTGCTGTCGAACCCCAAGGTGCTGGTGTTCTTCGGCGCTTTCATCCCGCAGTTCATGGACATGAGCCAGCCGCATTTCCCGCAGGTTGCGCTGCTGGGTGCCACCTTCATGGTGACGGCGGTGATGACCGATGCGCTCTACGCGATTGCCGCGGGGCGCGCCCGAAAATTCTTCTCGGCGCGGCGCACGCGGATGGTGTCGCGCATCTCAGGCGGCTTCATGATCGGCGGCGGCATCTGGCTGGCACTGACGCGGGCGAAGTGACCGCTTAACTCATTCCCTGCTCGCGCAGCGTGGCGTCGATCTCGCGCAGGATCCGCGCCAGCCGCTCGGCCCATTGCTGCTGGCCGCTCTCCTCGGCGATCAGGTCCTGGCGGATCTCGATGCCGGTGTTGACGAGGCCGCGCCCCTCGCCGTGGATTGGAATCGTGTAGTCGGTCATGTCGCTCACCGCATAAGGCTGGTTGTCGCCGACGACGAGCGCGCTCTCGGCCCGCAAATGCTGCAGCATCAGCCGCGGCAGCACGGTGTCGCGGTGATAGAGCGTGCCGATGTGCCAGGGCCGCGGCTGGCCGTAATAGACCGGCGTGAAGCTGTGCAGCGCCACCAGCACTGTCGGCCTGCCCGCCCTGATGCGCGCATCGATCGCAGCGCTAATCCGGCGGTGATAGGGATCGAAGATCTCGCGCCGGCGCATCTCCTTGGCCGCGGCCGACAGATCCTCATTGCCGGGGATGGCGGTCGCCTCGGATATCATGGGAATCGAGCTTGCGACGCCGGGCGGGCGGTTGCAGTCGATCACCAGGCGCGAATAACGCTGCGCGATCAGATGCGCATCGAGCATCGCGGCGAGCCGCTCGGCGACGCCGGCGATGCCGATATCCCAGGCGATGTGCCTGACGAGATCGGTGTCCGCGACGCCGAGATCGCCGAGCGCGCGCGGCAGCACCCGTCCGTAATGGTCCGCGGTGAGCAGGAACGGCGATGTCCCCGCCGCATTCACCTCATGCACGGGCGGAATGTCGCCCTCGCCGAGCAGCTGGTCGGTCAATTCGGCCGTGTCCAAAGCCATCCTGATTTGCCTATGGAATGACAAACTGTGTAAACGGAGTAGCGGTATCGCACCGATGCCGCAACGTTGGAACGGCATGAGCTTGGATAGACTTTTCGTTTACGGCACCCTGACGCGCGGCTTCGACCACCCGATGGCGCGGCTGCTCGCGGCCCATGCGGAATTCATCAGTGAAGCCACCTGCCGCGGCCGGCTCGTTCTGGTGGAGCACTATCCGGGATTGCTGCTCTCCGAGACGCCGTCGGACATCGTCCATGGTGAGCTGTTTCAGCTGCGCGTGCCGGACGAGCTCCTGCGCGAGCTCGACATGTACGAGGCCTGCGGTGAGGGCTATCCGGAGCCGACCGAATATCTGCGGCAGATGGTGGAGGTGACGTTGCCCGACGGCGCCAGCGAAAAGGCGTGGACCTACGTCTACAATTGGCCCGTCACCGATCTGCCGATCATCGAGTCCGGGCGCTTCCTCGATCGCTAGGCCGACAGCACTTCCTTCACCACGCGCACGTCGACCTCGCGCTCGACGTAAGTCCACTCCTCGGTCCGCCGCAGCATCGCCACAAGCTCCTCGAACAGCGAGGCGTGCGCGGGGGCGAATTCGAACCAGGTCAGGAAGTCGAAGGGGCCGCCGAGGTCGCGGCAATGATAGAGCTGGCGCGCGATCGCGGGCAGAAAACGAAGACTGCTCGCAATGTGGTGCGACTTGTCCTCGAAAATCTTGCGGCGCTCTTCCTGGGTCAGCTCCCACCAGGCCTGCGACTTGCGGATCGGGATCAGCGCCGCGCTGGTGGCCTCCAGCCGGCCGAGGCCGGCCTGCACGGCGACGAGCTGCTGCTTCTCGGCCCGCTCGGTGTAGCGCAGGCTGCTGGCGACGCCGACCAGCCGCCAGGCATTGCGCGAGGGCACCAGCGGCAACGAGACGGCCTCGCTGTCGGTCACCGACAGCGCCGGCACGAAGGGCAGGGACTCGCCAGTCACAGGCGAGAGCGAGGTCACCCGCCAACCCCCGGTCTGGCCGCCCCGAAAGGTCCTGAACATGGCGGTATGGAAGCGTGGAACCGGGCGCGGTTCAAGTGGCTCGTCATTCCGGGGCGCGCGAAGCGCGAGCCCGGAATCCATTTCTCCCAGCATTCCAGTGGCTCGATGGATTCCGGGCTCGCCCCTTCGGGGCGCCCCGGAATGACGGAGAGGGCTGTGAACAGCGCGGATAAGCCCGACAAACCTGGCCTTTGACCGGGCCGTCCCTATATCCCTGATCCTTCGCCCGACTCAAACGCTCGGCTAAACTCGCCCCATGCGCTTCACGCCCCAGTTCCTCGACGAGCTTCGTGCCCGGCTTTCGGTCTCCGAGGTCGTGGGCAAGCGCGTCAAGCTGAAGAAGGCCGGGCGCGAGTGGAAGGGGCTGTCGCCGTTCCAGCAGGAGAAGACGCCGTCCTTCTACGTCAACGACCAGAAGGGTTTTTATCACGACTTCTCCTCGGGCAAGCACGGCGACATCATCACCTTCGTGATGGAGACCGACGGCCTGCCGTTCGCGGAAGCCGTGGAGCGGCTCGCCAATATGGCGGGCCTGCCGCTGCCGGCGGTGACGCCCAACGCCGCGCGCGAGGAGCAGCGGCGGCGCTCGCTGCATGACGTGATGGATCTCGCGGCGAAATTCTTCGCCGAGACGCTGGCCTCGCGCGTCGGCGCGAAAGCGCGCGGCTATCTCGCCGATCGCGCCATTTCGCCGGCGACGCAATTGCAGTTCCGCCTCGGCTATGCCCCGCCCGATCGGTTCGCGCTGAAGGAGCATCTCGGCAAGCTCGGAATCTCCGTCGAGGACATGATCGAGACCGGTCTGCTGATCGGCGGCGACGACATCCCCGTTCCTTACGACCGCTTCCGTGATCGCGTGATGTTTCCGATCACCGATCTGCGCGGCCGCGTCATCGCCTTCGGCGGGCGCGCGCTGGAGAAGGACGTTCCGGCCAAATACCTGAATTCGCCGGAGACGCCGCTCTTCCACAAGGGCGACAATCTCTACAACCACCAGACCGCGCGCAAAGCCACCCATGACGGCAGCCCGCTGATCGTGGTCGAAGGCTATGTCGACGTCATCGCCATGGTCACCGCGGGCTTTGCCGGCAGCGTCGCGCCGCTCGGCACCGCGCTCACCGAAAGCCAGCTCGCGCTGCTGTGGAAGATGGCGGACGAGCCGATCCTCTGCTTCGACGGCGACCGCGCGGGGCAGAAGGCGGCCTATCGCGCCGCCGATCTCGCGCTGCCCTTCCTCGCACCCGGCAAGAGTCTTCGCTTCGCGCTGCTGCCGGAAGGGCAGGATCCCGACGATCTCGTGCGCTCGGGCGGGCGCGGCGCGATCGAGGAGGTCATCGGCGCTGCCCGTCCGCTCGCCGACATGATCTGGTCGCGCGAGCTCGAGGGCGGCAATTTCGCCACGCCCGAACGACGCGCCGCGCTGGAGGCGCGCATCAGGGAGCTCACGAACGGCATCCGCGATGAGGTGGTGCGGCGCTATTATCGCGACGAATTCGTCGAGCGCCTGCAGCGCACCTTCGCGCCCGAAGGCGGGCGCGGCTTTGGCGGCCGGGGCAATTTCCGCCCCGGTGGCGGCCGGCCGTTTCAGCCGCGGGGCGGGGCGAATCGATTCGGCGGACAAGGGTTCGGCGGCCGCCGTGGCGCCCCGGGTCCGGCCCCGCTGCCCTCCGGGCCCTACCAGGCCGCGAGCCCGCAGCTGGCGGCAAGCCCGATCCTGCGGGGCCAGCGCAGCGCCATCTCCCGCCGGGAGGCGCTGATCCTGCAATGCCTGATCAACCACCCCTGGCTGCTGCACGAGCATCTGGAGGAGGTCGCCGCTCTGGAGCTTGCCCATCCCGAGGCCCACAAGCTCCGGGCCGGCATCATCGCCGCCTTCGCCAACGACCATCACCACTCGCCGGACCCCGGCGAGCAGGCCGAAAAGATGCGCGGCGACCTCGAAAAGGGCGGATTTTCTCAAACTCTTCAAAGGGTTGAGAATGTCATCACGACCCAGGCGGTGTGGGCCGCCCGCGAGGGCGCGGCGCGGGACGACGTTCTTGCCACCTGGCACCAGCTGGTTGCCTTGCATCGGCAATGGCATTCACTACTTAGAGAGCTGAAAGACGCCGAGCTGGCCTTGGGGGAGGATCCCAGCGAGGCCAATTTGGCGTGGCTGCGTGACGTCAAGGCTCGGATAGGTGAAGTCGACGGTACCGAGGCCCTGATCGAGGGTTTTGGCGAGCTGTCGGGCCGGCTCCAGAAGAGCATGTGATGAAAGAAACATGCGGACGGCCACGGCTGGAACCGCTAAAAGACTCGCCAAATCCTAGGTTTGGCGGCAAAAACAGGGTTAATCGAGGCTTAACGGTCTTGTAGCACTTTGGCCCAGAGGCGGCCGCAGGCATAACAGACGCGTCAGGAATGAATCCGCGCAATCGCTGTTGGCACTACACCTGCATCCGCCGCGACAAAGAGGCTGACGAAGCGTTAGGCAATTCCGGCGAGAGAAAGTTGGGGGTGGCGAGAGGTTTGTGCGCCGCCCTTTCCGTGTCGAGAGCTGCCGAAGCGAGAGCGTCGAGCAACAGGTTCATGTGAATTCACGCGAAGGCGCGGCGCGTCTCGCATGAAGCGCGTTTAGGAGCAATGGATGGCCACCAAGGCAAAGACGCTGCAGGCGAAGGACAAGGAAAAAGACGACAAGGCAGCGGATGCGCCGGAGAAGGATTCCCAGGACGCGCCCTCGCCCTTGCTCGACCTGTCCGACGCGGCCGTGAAGAAGATGATCAAGCAGGCCAAGAAGCGCGGCTTCGTGACCTTCGATCAGCTCAACGAAGTCTTGCCGTCCGACCAGACCTCGCCCGAACAGATCGAGGACATCATGTCGATGCTCTCGGACATGGGCATCAACGTCACCGAAGCCGACGACACCGAAGGCGAGGAAGAGAAGGACGAGGGCGACGACGAGACCGATAACGAGCTCGTCGAGGTCACCCAGAAGGCCGTCACCGAGGTCAAGAAGAGCGAGCCGGGCGAGCGCACCGACGATCCCGTGCGCATGTATCTGCGCGAGATGGGCACGGTCGAGCTGCTCTCCCGCGAAGGCGAAATCGCGATCGCCAAGCGCATCGAGGCCGGCCGCGAGGCGATGATCGCGGGTCTCTGCGAAAGCCCGCTGACCTTCCAGGCCATCATCATCTGGCGCGACGAGCTCAACGAAGGCAAGATCTTCCTCCGCGACATCATCGATCTCGAAGCCACCTATGCCGGCCCGGATGCCAAGGGCGGCATGAACGCCGCGATGATCGCAGGACCCAATGGCGAGGGCGGCGAAGCCTCGGCCGAGGGCGGCGAAGCCACCGCGTCCGCCGCTGCGCCCGCGCATGTCGCGCCGCCTGCCGCGCCCCCGTCGCCGACGCCGTTCCGCGCCGCGCCCGCGGCCGCCCCCGAGGGCGAGGAGAAGGATCCGGGCGAGGCCGCCGCCGAGTCCGACATGGACGACGACGAGTTCGAGAACCAGATGTCGCTCGCGGCGATCGAGGCCGAGCTCAAGCCGAAGGTGGTCGAGATCTTCGATCGCATCGCCGACAGCTACAAGAAGCTGCGCAAGCTTCAGGAGCAGGACATCCAGAACCAGCTCCAGAACGAGTCGCTCTCGCCGCACCAGGAGCGCAAGTACAAGAAGCTGAAGGACGAGATCATCGTCGAGGTGAAGTCGCTGCGCCTCAACCAGGCCCGCATCGACAGCCTTGTCGAGCAGCTCTACGACATCAACAAGCGCCTCGTCTCGCATGAGGGCCGCCTGATGCGCCTTGCCGACAGCCACGGCGTCGCGCGCGAGGATTTCCTGCGCAACTATACCGGCTCGGAGCTCGATCCGCGCTGGCTCAACCGCGTCTCGAAACTCTCGGCCAAGGGCTGGAAGAACTTCGTCCACCACGAGAAGGACCGCATCAAGGACCTCCGCCACGAGGTGCATCAGCTCGCCGCGCTGACTGGCCTTGAGATCGTCGAGTTCCGCAAGATCGTGCACTCCGTGCAGAAGGGCGAGCGCGAGGCCCGCCAGGCCAAGAAGGAGATGGTGGAAGCCAACCTCCGCCTCGTGATCTCGATCGCCAAGAAGTACACCAACCGCGGCCTGCAATTCCTCGACCTGATCCAGGAAGGCAACATCGGCCTGATGAAGGCGGTCGACAAGTTCGAGTACCGCCGCGGCTACAAGTTCTCGACCTACGCCACCTGGTGGATTCGGCAGGCGATCACCCGCTCGATCGCAGACCAGGCGCGCACCATCCGCATCCCCGTGCACATGATCGAGACGATCAACAAGATCGTGCGCACGTCCCGCCAGATGCTCAACGAGATCGGCCGCGAGCCGACCCCGGAGGAGCTCGCCGAAAAGCTCGGCATGCCCTTGGAGAAGGTGCGCAAGGTCCTCAAGATCGCCAAGGAGCCGCTGTCGCTGGAGACGCCCGTCGGTGACGAAGAGGATTCGCATCTCGGCGATTTCATCGAGGACAAGAACGCGATCCTGCCCATCGACGCCGCGATCCAGTCCAACCTCCGCGAGACCACCACGCGCGTGCTCGCCTCGCTCACCCCGCGCGAAGAGCGCGTGCTGCGCATGCGCTTCGGCATCGGCATGAACACCGATCACACGCTGGAAGAGGTGGGTCAGCAGTTCTCGGTGACGCGCGAGCGTATCCGCCAGATCGAGGCGAAGGCGCTGAGGAAGCTGAAGCATCCGTCGAGGAGCCGGAAGCTGCGGAGCTTTTTGGATAATTGATCCGATTTCAATCAGAACGAAAACGGCGGGCCAACAGCCCGCCGTTTTTCTTTGACCCGGCTCTCGCCCCGTCATTGCGAGGAGCGCTTGCGACGAAGCAATCCACCAGGCGATTGCCCTACCCATGTCCGATTCCATTCCAACAGCAACAAAAGTGCGGACGGTGCCCGACTTCCGAGATGGGCCGAAAGCGGAAGTGCCGGTCCGGGGGGCGACTTTCCTTCTTCAAAGTGCGGGATTTCGATGCAGGTAGATCTTCTCGACTACCTTCACGCCAGCTTTGTTCAGCAGGTGGAAGGTTCGAGGCTACGCAGATAACCAGCTCAGTTCGATATGTTCACGTGAGACGTTCGACCGACCCATGGTGTGTCGGCGAGATCGGCTAAGCGGCCACGCTGCTATTTTGTGATCCGCCGGGTTGATGCGACAGTTCTGGTCGGCGCTATCGGCGATATTGAGAACGTCAGCCAAGTGTTCCAGCCAGCCGGCCGATTCTCCGCAGCGAACTCGCCATATCCCTTCAGATTCAAATACCCCTGCATATCGCCTACCGGAAATAGAAAGCCAATCTGCGGACCAACTGCGAAGACTCGGGACCGAAAGCCGCCTAGGGCGGGATGCTGGCCAAAGTCATCAGTTATCTGCTGATAGGCATAACCAACGAGGCCGACGAAAGTTTGCTTTGACAGAAACTGTGAGGCTCCCCAGTCAACGTGAAGATCGATGCCGTTCTGGTACTGCGTATCCGGATTCTTGAAATTGTAGGTGAGGCCCGCCACCGCGGAAAACTCGTGGCCAGTTTGCGGATTGAAGTAGGTGTAGCCGGCGCCGCCGTCGATGGCGCCATGCCCGATGCCGAGATTGGCGAGACGGGACGAACTGTAAGCGCCGACGGGAACATCTCCGGTTACGTAGGTCATGAAGTTATGGACGCCTGCATTCCACTTGAGCGTCGCCTGCGGGTAGAGATCCCCGACTGACGTGATCGAGTCGCCGAAGCTGCCCGTGCGCGTCACGGCCAGGGGGCCGACAGTTGCGGTGAGCGTTCCTGCTAGATCAGCGCTCGATCGTCCGAACAGTCCTGTCACTCCGATGGCCAGTTGCCCGCCCAGCACGGGGGTTGCGAACGTGTATGTAGGATTGAGCAGGACGAGATCCCCCCGCCCATTCAGACGCAAGTTCAGATCGACGTTTACTGTTGCGGGGATTCTGCCGACGTGAATTTCCCTTGCGGCAGCCGCGGTGCCGAATGCACTTACGCTGGTGTGGTAGTAGACCGCTGCCATTGACCAGCCGGGGGCTTGAGGGGTGGCGGCAAGGCTGCTGAAGCGGCCAGGGAGCCAGTAGGAAACGCCACCTTCGTCGGCGTAAGCCGTGGCAGCAGGCACCGACAGCGTCATGACTGCCGAGGCAATGGCTGCATTCCTGAACGCAGAAGAGAGAGACGGCTTTGTCGCGCTCCGTCCAACGCGCTGTTTTCCTTTTCCAAGGTGAAGTGCCGACATCATGGCCTCCTGCATCGCGAATGCCGTGTCATTCGGCCCAGAAAACCCAAAGCGAGTACAGCGTGCTGTGGGGCATCTGGGAGCGGCCTAGCAATCATGCCGGCGCATGCGCGCCGGCATGATTGCCTGCTCTAGGCTCCGACTTTTCTGGCGGCCGGGACCGTCCATGTGCCGTTGATGATCGAGGGGTCCGTCTCCTGGGGCCAGTACATACGCAACATGAGGATGAAATCTCCCTCAGGCGCAGGTAGCCAGTTCGACTCCTTCTCTTTGCCGGGAGAGTCCTTCTGGATGTACAGATCAGTTGATCCGTCCGGATTCTCCTTCAAGTCTTCCCGAGCGCTGACGGAGTACCTGTTGAGCGGGTTCTTCACGAAGAAATAGCCGCTGTCGTACATCGTAAGCGACCAGAATCCCTCCGCTGGAGGCAAGTGACCTTTCGGAAATCGCATCACGTACTTGTTCGCGCCGCTGTACTTGTGACCGTCGGCGTCTTTTTGCGAGGTCGGATAGACGGCATCCTGCGGCCGGTTGGCACCAAGCCCGATCGCGGTTACCAAAGCCCGCATCAAATAGTCGGTGCCGTAGATGCCGGTCTTGGTCGTGAACGCGAACCCATTCTCGTCTTTGATGGCCTTGTTGATTTTGAACTGCAGCATGATCCGGTCGAACGACACCTCCGGCAGGCGCCTCAGAAAGTCTGCCTTCAGCTTACTCTCATCAAAATCCTGCCCTGGGACGATGCCGATGCGGGCAAACTTCGCAAGTTGAGGCGCGTCCGCGGCGTATGGCGGATTAGTCTTCATCAGCTCGCAAAGCAGCTTGAAGTATGAGACCGCGTCCATGCGATTGACCTGCTCGCGGACCGCCGTCTTCATATCGATTGTTGGATCCACCTTCCCGGGGGCGGGCGTGTAGGCTTTGCCATAAGCGCTGAGCGGAACGAGCTTGCATTCGTCTTGCAACTTGTGCACCGCAGCGTAATCGTCCGCCGTGCCGGTGCAATAGATGCGGCCGAGCAGCCACACGATATTGGTGGCCGACTTGTACTCCTTGACACCCGCCGGCAGCGTGCCCTTCCAACCCGGCCCCGTGATCGCGTAGGTCTGCGCCCCGGTGCCGGTGGTGCGCTTACCTGGCACGTGAAACACGGTGGTCCAGCCGTCCAGCATCGGCATCAGGAAATAGCGGCCCTTCATGTCCGGAATGCTGAGTATCCAGGGCTCCTTTCCGACGTCGAAGAAGGATGTCGTGTACAAGGTGTCGGCATTCGGTGCCGTCACATCCCTGAAGGTGGCGTCGGGATACTGGCGCAGCTTGATGATATGTCCCATCGGACCGCGCGTGCCGACGGGCTCGGCGACATTCGTGATGATCCGCCGGGTCATCTCCATCGTCACCAGCGGGTAGCCAAAGATGTAGGCGTCGCTGGCCAGCCAGAAATCCTCCAGGCCTTGTCCCACTCCGAAAAATGAATCCTGGGCAAGAGCCGGTCGTGTGGCGGCGGCTCCCGCGAGCAGCCCCATTCCGCCAAATGCAAGGGATCGACGGGTGATGTTCATCGCTAATCTCCTTCCTATAGAAAACCAGTCACGTGGATTCGCAGTTCACGCCTTTGCAACGGAGCCACTCGGGCGAACGGCTCAATAGCAGGGCGGATAGGGGTAGTAGCCGCAGCGCGGTGAGTAATAGGGATACGCCGCAGCCCCGGCCACAGCAGCGGCTCCTGCCACGGCAGCGCCGCGGTAGAACGCTCCGCGCCAGGCGGTGCGGCGAGCGACGCCGGCGAAAGACAACGGCGTCAACGGACGGCCAATGATATCGATAAAGACAGATGCCGGCCCGTCCGCCCCGGCGAGATCACCTTCGAGGATATCGACGTCGAACGTCAGCTTATCACCTTCAAGCTTGGGGGATTTCAACACGACGACGGCATCCAACACCGACGATCCGTCTTTCTTGAATCCTGACACCGTGGCGTTGGGCGGGTCTTTAGCGAAGTTGTCGCTGCCATGGCCCCAGTCCTCGACAATCCGGGAGGTCAGATCATGCCCGGCGGCACGAACGGGTCGGTCGGCAAACACAATCGCATTCGGAGAAACGCCGCTTAGCACCAGCTTACCCTCTTTCAGGCTCACCCCGCGCGAGTTGAGGACAAAAAGCGATGGGACCACTTCCGGCTTGGCCTGACCAATCGATTTCTCAAGCGGAATGTGCGGCTTGGGTTCGGCCGAAGATTGAGCAAGGAGCTTGTGCGGAATTACCACTAAGCCAGCGGCGCAGACCGCGATCAAGGCCAGGCGGATTGTCATAGCGGTCTTCTCCTTTGCAGGCTGGTTGTTTTCCTCGAGCAGCACGTGAGCAATTCGAAAGCGATAAACCGTCGCTAGTGCCGGCGGCATCTCTGCATTTCGCGCCAAATCACGCGGCGCGTCTTGCCATTTCGCGCCAATCGTCAGGAATCATTCAGCGGCTAGTAGTGCGAGAACGTCGGCGGACAAGCGACCGATCATGCTCGCGGCCACGTTGCTGTCTCCGATAAACGATAGGTTGAATTTTCATCAAACGCACGAAAGCACGGCTGAAGCTGCTCGCGTTCGTGTATCCGAGAAATTCTGCAATATCCGACAAGCGCTTACTCGTATTGGCCAGCAGGCGGCACGCAATCTCTAGTCGGACTTCGTCGAGCATCTTGCTGTGGCTCGTGCCCATGCGTTCGAGATGACGCTGCAATGTGCGCCCACTAATTCTGAGCGCATGCGCTGTGCTATCAAGGGTTGCGTCACCGTGCCGCAGTGATGCAACGATGGCGGCGCGGACCGCCGTGGATGAAGGCAAGCGGACGGCTCTCATCGTTTGGCGGCAGGCCTGAAGCCCATGCTCCCACAGTGAAAAATCAGTCCATGGGACTAGGGGAAGCTGAAAGGCCCATCTGGCCATCGGGCGCCAAAACTTTCGTCGAATGGAATGAGGTGGGACTGAGATCCTCTGGAGGCATTGCCAGACGACAAAAACAAGCAAAGAGCCTTGCAGTCCTGATAATCTAAGCGCGTGACAGGCGTCAGCTCTCCCCGGGTAGGGAGCTGTCGTCCTGCGACGCCGCTCGTGCGCTGAATTTTAGTGATCGAGACGCACCAATGCCAAAGATTCATTTGACGCGTTGTCAGCACCTCAGTCCATTCGCTGACATTTTGAATAATCTCGGCGCGCCAACCGCTTCGTTATTGGAAAAATATCGGTTGCCCGCTTCTCTGGAGGAAAAAGCCGATCATTACGTGCCGATCTTACCTGCGATCGAATTTGCGGAGTTTGCCAGCCGGTCGCAAGGTATCGAGGATTTCGGATTCCACGCTGCCAAGTCGCTCAATTTCGCGCACCTTAGTGAGAAGACCAGGTATCTAATCAGTCATTCCCCGACTTTGCTCGTCGCGCTGCACCAGGCCTGTAGATTGGCTTCGCTCGAAGATTCAAACTTGAGCAACTGGGTGGAGCGCCACGGCGACCATGTTCGCTATTGCAGCAAGCTAGCCGGCACTGCCGGACTTCAGCATCTCGAGCATTCACAATGGCTTCAGAACGTTTTCCCGATTTACATCGTCCGGCAATTCGCCGGTCCGGACTGGGCACCGGCAACTATCGCCTTTGAGGCACGATACACGCCGGGTCCGGCATGTCGGTCTTTCTGGCCGACGTCCCGCTTCCTGTCTGGTCAAGAAGCCTCGTGGATCGACGTACCTGTTTCATTGCTGGGCCTTCCTAACAGATTGGATCAAGCTCCTTCACATCCGAAGAGCGATCTTGTCGAACATTCGAACTTTGACTTCATCCACGCACTTAAGCTGATGCTTCCATCCTACATTGACGAGCGGCCTCCGGCGCTGGCGGAAGTCGCGGAGATGGCGGGGGTCAGCGCACGCAGCCTTCAACGCAAGCTATCTCGCGCCGGGATGACATATTCGCGGCTGTTGGATACCGTGAGGTTTGAAAATGCCAGAAAGCTTTTGCGCGATACGGATTCCAAGATCATCGACATTGCGTTTGCTTCGGGCTACGCAGATCCCGCCCATTTTACCCGTGCATTCCGCCGGGTTGCAGGCGTGACGCCCGGCCAATTCCGCGAGCAATGGAGGCCTCGATAGTCGAGTTGCCATTCGCTGCATCCTGTCCGCTTCGGGTCAATGCGAAGAACTCAAGTTGAGCAAATCAGGTCTGCTCTGCCGCCCATCCCCACAGACGTATCTGGGTTGCTTCGCTGCGCTCGCAATGACGGGGATAGGGCCGAACCCTGCTTCTTCTTCGCCTCCTTTCAATCCGCTCGATCTCCAGCGCCGACCTCCCGCTCTTTTACGCGACTCTTGATGCTGCTCCCAATGAGGTTGCGCCCGGCTCGTCGCCGTCGAGGCTGCCGCGCAATTCGGCGGGCCGAGGTCGGGTCGTCCTTCTTTGTGCCTTTGTATCGGCAGCTTCAGCCGAAGGCGTTCATCTGGCTTTCTCTCGGACTATAATTCCGACGAGAAAGGCTCATTGATGCCACCCCACCTCACCGTCTACTACAACACCCGCTGCCCCGTCTGCGACGCCGGCATTGACTGGCAGCGCAACAAGCTGCTGGCGCTGGTGCGCGCGGGCACCGTCGAGTTCAGGGACATCAACGAGCAGCCTGATGCACTGGCGCACTTTGGCGCTTCGCTCGACGACATCAGGCGGCGCCTACACGCGACGGATGAGGCCGGGCGGCTCGTCGTCGGCGCTGATGTCGCGATTGCGCTGTGGCGGTTGACGCCGGGGCAGGGGTGGCTTGCGGCGCTATCAGGCAATCGCGTGGCGCTGCCGATCACGCGGTTTGCCTATGACCGGTTTGCCGATCTGCTATTTGCCTGGAATAAATGGAGCGGGCGCTGGTGAACGCCCCGCTGTGCCCGCCTACTTCTTCTTCGCTCCCACCCGCTCGATCCGCTTGATCTCCAGCGCCGGGCGGCCGCTCTTTTCCGCGATCTCGCGGTCCTGTTCCATGATGAAGTTGCGGGCGGGTTCGTCGCCGTCGAGGCCGCCGAGCAGTTCGGAAGGGACGCGGCGGTTGGAGCGTTGGGAATCGTCTTCGTAGACGACGTTGAAGAAGGCGAATTCGCCTTTGGGGTTGGTTCCGGGTTTTTTGGCCATGGCGGCTTGTCCTCGATCAGGACGCCGCAGTCAAATGACTTTCGGGATTGTGACCTTCGCGATCGTCGCCACGCCCTTCAATAAACGGCGGGCCGAAGCCCGCCGTTTATCTTTTCAGCGTCGCCCGGGGCTGGCAGGGCGACAACCTAAAATAGAAGGCTATAGAAGGCGCGCCGCGATGGCAAGGTAAATCGTCGCGCGACGATGTCGCAGCAGGCGCATCAGATATGCAGTTGATGGATATCGCGATTTCCCACAATTTCGAAAATCAGATGCTTTGGATCCTCGAAGTACTTTGTTCATCTTGCTGCGCTCTCGGAAGGCCACGAGAGCGCGCGGGCGTCAGCGTCTGGAGTCTTGCGATGTTGGCACCATACCACTGTTTTGCCCGACGGTCAACGTTGATTCGGAAAAATCGCAAAGATCACATCAAGACTTCTACTGTGCATGGGGTTGTTTTTGCGGTTTTGTTTCGGCGCCGACGCGCACGCTTCGCGCTGCGCGCCTCAATCCCGCCGGCGGTGCACCAGCTCCTGCACGGCGAGCCGCGATCCCCGTCCGCCGCCTTTGTTGCTACGCTCCTTGCGTCCCTGCGCCATGATCGCGCTGCCCATCGCGGCCGAGCCGAAGGTGATGAGGAAGGAAGCGAGCAGCAGCACGAGCGCAATGGCAGGTGCGCGGTCGGCGAAGATCAGCTCCCGCAGATGCCCGGGATTGAGCCAGAGCAGGCCGCCGACCAATAGCACGGCGGCGCAGGCGCCGATCGCGAGATTGATGGCGAGCAGGCGAAATAGCGGGATGCGGAGGAGCGAGCGGGTTGATGGAGGCTGCTGGCGATTGGGCATGGCGATGACGTTCCCCTCACGCCGCCGGCGCGGCGCGCGCGGCCTGCTGTCGCTCCATCATGGTCTGCCACAACGTCGCGATGCTCTGTTGCGTCTGCGGCGCGATCAGGCAATGGCCCTCATTGTCGAAGCCGCAGAACCGCACGGAAGCGTCCTTCTTCACCTCGGTTAGCGCCTGGTTGATCATCTCGAGACACGTCATGACCTCGCTGACGTCCGAGAGGCGCGTGTGATGCAGGAGGTCCATCAGGCGGAACGTCATCACCGCGGGGCGGCCGAAGCTGATGCCGGGGCGGCCGAGCTCGAACAGCACGTTCACGGCCGGAAGCGCGCCGCGGATGTGCTCGAGCACGCCGGCCATGTCTTCCACGCTGCAGGCGACGAGGTGGGGGACTTGCGGCGGCGCGGCCGCCGGCGTCCGTGGCGCAAGGCCGAGCGCGGCGATCACCTCCTGCTCGATCCATTGCCGCACTGGTGCTGGCGCATTGCGGATCTGCTCGGCGCTCAAGGTTATTCCGGTCATGTGTGGTTCTCCTGCTCGGCTCAGTCTAGAAAGCACGGCGTGAGACGGTTTGATGCGGATCAAGCCTTGTGCTTTGACGCTCACGGCGTTCCCGGGCATGATCCGCGCGCTGCTTCGCACTGGAATTCTCTGGGGGATTGCTCCACATGCCGAGACTGCTTCTCGCTGCCGCCTTCATCTTGTCTTTGGCCGGCGGATCGGCGCAGGCCGCCCGCTGCGGCGGCGACTTCAACGGCTTCATCGCCAGCATGGCGCAGGAGGCTCAGGCCGCCGGCGTCTCGGCGAGCGTGACCAATGCGGCGCTCGGCGGCGTTGCGCCCGACCCTGCGGTTCTCGCCTTCGACCGGCGCCAGCGCTACACCTTCAACAAGACCTTCGAGCAGTACGTCTCGACCCGGGTCGGCCCCGGCCGCATCAATGGCGGGCGCGCGATGCTGCAGCGGCATGCCGCGCTGCTCTCGCGCGTCGAGCAGAAGTTCGGCGTGCCCCGTTATATCCTGGTCGCGATCTGGGGGCTGGAGAGCGATTTCGGCAAGGGCGACACCGGCAAGCTGCCGGTGGTCCGCACGCTGGCGACGCTCGCGCATGATTGCCGCCGCACCGATCTGTTCCAGGGCGAGCTGCTGGCCGCGCTCAAGATCGTGCAGCGCGGTGACCTGCAGCTGCGCGACATGATCGGCGCCTATGCCGGCGAGATCGGCCAGACCCAGTTCCTGCCATCGTCCTACATCAAGTACGGCGTCGATTTCGACGGCGACGGCCATGTCGATCTCCGCCACAGCATCCCCGACGTGCTCGCCTCGACCGCGAACCTCCTGCACACGAGCGGCTTCAAGATGGGCCAGCCTTATGGCGAGGGAACGCCGAACTTCGAGGCGATGCGCGAGTGGAACAGGGCGGTGGTGTACCGCAAGACCATCGGCTATTTCGCCGATCGGCTGATGGGGCAGTGACCACATCCTCGGTGTCATCACCCGCGAAGGCGGGTGATCCAGTATTCCAGAGACGGCGCGGCTAGAGCCGAGAAGCCACGGCGTACTGGATTCCCCGCCTTCGCGGGGAATGACAGCGGTGGGTGTGGAGGCCGTTGCGCTCCTGGCTACTTTTCTATCCCCTTCGCCAGCCGCCGCTGCAGCGGCGCCCAATAGGTTCCCGGACGGAAGCGCTGCAGCAGGTCCATGAAGCGGGCGTCGTTGCCGATCAGGATGCGCGGCTCGTTCCGCTCGATGCCCCTGATGATGCGCAGTGCCGCGTCCTTCGGCGAGGTCTTCGCCGCGTTCTCGAACCGCTCGATCGATTGCGCGCGGCGGGCATTGTCGGTGACGCCGACGCCGGTGCGGGCGTTGCGCGCGATCGCGGTGGCGATGCCGCCGGGATGCACGACCGACAGCTTCACCGCGCTGCCCGCGACGCTGAGCTCGTGCCGGACGCTCTCCGAGAAGCCGCGCACCGCGAACTTCGCCGCGGCATAGGCCGATTGGCCCGGCGGGGCGATGATGCCGAAGATCGAGGAGAGGTTGACGATGTGGGCCTCACTCATCGTCTTCAGGTGCGGCAGGAAGGCGCGTGTGCCGTGCACCACGCCCCAAAAATTGATGTCGAACAGCCAGTCCATCTGGGCCTGGTCGATCTCCTCGAACGTGCCCATCAGCGCAACGCCGGCATTGTTGACGACGATGCCGAGGGAAGGATGCGCGGCGACCGCCTCGCTTGCGAACTGCGCGATGTCGCTCGGCTGGCCGACGTCGACGCGATGCAGGCTGACCTTGCGCGCTGTTCCGATCTCCGCCGCGAGCGCCTTCAATCCACCCTCGTCGCGATCGGCCAGTGCGAGGTCGCAGCCGCGTTGCGCGAGCTCGATCGCCAGCGCCCGGCCGATGCCGCTCGCGGCTCCCGTGATGGCGGCGGCGCCCCGAATCGTCGTCATGAGTTCCCCCGTCAAGTCCCCGATGATGGAACTATGAATTACTTTTTTTTGAAATGAAACCGAACCCACGTCCGCCTGGGTTTTTAACATCCGTTATGAGGGCATGCATTGGGAGCCGCCGATGGGACAAGCGACGCCATTACGCGCGACAGCGCTGATCGTTGAAGACGACGCCATGCAGCGGGAGATGCTTTGCGTCCTCCTGGAGGAGAGCGGCTACCAGGTCATCCAGTGCGAAAGCGCCGAGGCCGCCGAGCGCGTGCTCGACAAGAACGCCGGCGCGCTCTGCCTGATGCTGACCGACGTCCAGCTGGCCGGCCGCATGAACGGCGTCGAGCTCGCGCATGTCGCCAAGGACCGCAATCCGAAGCTCGACGTCGTCGTCACCTCGGGCCGGCCCTTGAAGCAGGCCCTGCCCGACGGCGCCAAGTTCTGGGCCAAGCCCTGGGCGCCGCTCGACGTGCTGCGCGAGGCCGAGATCGCTCAGCTGTCCTGACGCGCCCGCTTTCTCGCAGCGCGCTGCGGTGATAAGGTCGGCCCATGACCTGGTCCTTCCTGCTCACCTCGCTCATCGTCGTCGCTTCCCCCGGCACCGGCGTGCTCTACACGCTCGCTGCGGCGCTGACCCGCGGTTCGCGCGCCAGCGTGGCGGCCGCCTTCGGCTGCACGCTCGGCATCGTGCCGCACATGGCGGCGGCGATGCTCGGTCTTGCCGCCGTGCTCCACACCAGCGCGCTCGCCTTCGCCGCGCTGAAATGGTGCGGCGTCGCCTATCTGCTCTACATGTCCTGGCAGGCGCTGCGCGAGACCGGGGCGCTGGCGGTTGGCGGCGACATCCGCGAGCGGTCGAGCAGCCGCGTCATCGTCACCGGCTTCCTGATCAACATCCTCAATCCAAAACTGTCGATCTTCTTCCTCGCCTTCCTGCCGCAATTCGTCGCGGCGGACGAGGCCCATGTGCTGGCGCGCATGCTGGAATTGAGCGGCGCCTTCATGGTGATGACCTTCGCGGTGTTCGTCCTCTACGGCTTCTGCGCCGCCGCGGTGCGCGAGCGCGTCATCTCCCGCCCGGCCGTCATGGCCTGGCTGCGCCGCTCCTTTGCCGCCGGCTTCGCCGCGCTCGGCGCCAAGCTGGCGTTGTCGGAGCGATAGCTTCTTCTTTACCTCTCGAAAGGTCTCGTCATGCCCGGGCTTGTCCCGGGATCCACGCTCTTCGGACTGTGCGGCAAGGCGTGGATGGCCGGGACAAGCCCGGCCATGACGCTGTTAGAGCGGGTACACTTCGAACTCTCGCACAATAAAAAAGCGGGCCTTGCGCCCGCCACCTTCGATCGACCCGACGCCCGGGCGGAGCTCACTCCACCCGGGCAAAGAAACAGAAGCCTCGTTACTTCTTCTTCGCCTTCTTGGCCTTTTTCGCCTTCTTCTTCGCCGCCTTCTTCGCTTTCTTAGCCATAGTATCCTCTCAAGGGTTAATGGTGGAACGCGACACGAGGGTGCTCGGCGGAGGGCCAGCCTCGCAACATCCTCGACGACAAACTCAGCAGATTCGGAGCCGGCTGCCCCGCGTCGTCACATCCGTGTCATCCTGTTATCCACAGCTCAGATGCACTTTCGGGTGATTTTTGGCGCGAATCCGCTCCACGCGTCAGCACGGCCATCGGCCGCGACAGCCTTAACGATCCGGCAATAGCCGCGTGCCGTTCATGAATCCAAAACCAAGGGCGCGTTTTCGCGAGCCGCAGTGAGACTCCATTAAGCGCAACCATCGCATTGTCTTCCGCAAGAAAACGGGGATGGGTCATGGACGGACGGCTGCCGGGATCGGGGGGCGGGACGCTGCGCGTGCTGTACGCGTCATGCTGAACGTACCGACATTGTGGACGGTCTTCGTCGTCAACTTCCTGGCGCTCGGCGTGATCTGGGCCTACGTGACGCGTTCCTATCCGAATTTCGCGGCTGCGCGGTTCTGGATGGCATCGGCCTTCGTCGGTGCCGCCGGCGCGATGACGGCCTTGATCCGTCTGTTCGTCGCCTCTCCGCTGCCGCTGCTGCTCGGCGCCGGCGGTGTCATCGCTGCGAGCTGCCTTGCCGCCATGGGAATTCAGCGCTTCTACGACCGGCCGGTCTCGTGGCGCCTGATGACCGCGACAGGGTGCTTGAGCCTTGCCGGCGTCGTGCTCTTCATGGTTGGATTCGAGCACATGCAATTGCGCATGCTGAGCTACACGCTCGGTCAGGCCCTGCCGCTGGTGCTGGCGCTGCGTCTGTTGTTGTCGCCGGAAGGCCGCGTCAGTCCGGGCGCCAAGCTGTCCGGCATCGTCATCCTCAGCATCATTGCGATTCTGCTCTCGCGCACCGCGGGCAATCTGCTTGGCTATGATCTCTCGGCGCGCGCCGGCGGCCAGGCCCATGCGATCATGGTGCTCGGGCTGCTGTTCCTGTCGATGACCCTTAATTTCGGCTTCCTGCTGATGGCGATGGACAGCTTGCGAGGCGAGGTCGCCGACCTCGCGTTGCTCGACGATCTCACCGGCGTTGCCAACCGGCGGCATCTCTTGCAGCGCCTGACCGAGGAATGCGCCCGTTCGGAGCGCAGCGGTGAGCCGTTCTCGCTGCTGGTGATCGACCTCGACGGCTTCAAGACCATCAACGATACCCATGGCCACGCCGCCGGCGATGCCTGCCTCAAGCACTTCACCTTGATGGCGCAGACGCGCTTGCGGCCCGGTGACATGCTCGCCCGCACCGGCGGCGACGAGTTCTGCATCGTGCTGCCGTCCTCGTCCCTGCGCGAGGCGGCCGCGATCGCCCGCCGCGTGCTCGAGGTCTGCCGTCAGGATGCCGCCAGCTGCAGCGGCCGCGACATTCCGATCGCGATCTCGATCGGGGTTGCCGAGTGGGACCGCGGCATCGGGCAATTCCCGGACCGCCTGATGGCCAATGCCGACCACGCCCTCTATGCCGCCAAGAAGAACGGCAAGAACGATTTTGCGGTCTATGACCCCGCCCCGCCGCTATCGCCCGAGTCTGTCGGGACGGTGAGGACATTCGCGTAAAGCCTGTTAGGCTTGGGTCGCATTGGACCCCGCATGATGATATTTCGCCTGCTCGCGGCCGCGTTAGCCGCTCTCCTTCCGATCGTCCCCGCCGCTGCTGCGGATGCCGAACTCGCCAGGCTCGCGCGCGCCTCCGGCACGCCCGACATCCCCGGCTTGAAGATCGTCTGGCTGGCGCCGTGGGGCGAGGTCCGCAACGCAAAACCCTGGCGCAACATCATCGTGCACCAGACCGAGGGACCGGCGGGCTCGGCCCGCGGCGGCGCGCAGGCGCAGGCGAAGAACCCGACGCGGCGCGGCGTCACGGTCTGGGTCGAGACCGACGGCACGGTCTATTGGGCGGTCGCCGAGAACCTCGTGCCGACCCACGGCGACGGCGCCAACCGCAACGACAACAAGTACATCGACAACCGTCCGACCTACCGCCAGGTGGTGCGCGACAATTCGATCGGCGTCGAGTTCGCCGGCAATTATCCCGACGTGACGGCGGGGCCGACGGAGGCACAGGTCGCGGCGTGGAAGATCCTCGTGAAAGTGCTGCGCGCGCGCTACGACATCCCGCTCGAGCGGGTCTACGCGCACAACTGGATCGACTACAAGGACGCCCGCTATTGCGAAGGCTGCACGCTCGCGACGATGGCAAGGCAATGGGGGGAGTAGGCGGTGTGCCCACACGCACCGCTATCGGGCGCAGTTCGCATCCCACCAACAAAAAGCCGGCGTTGCCGCCGGCTTTTCGTCTCTTTCGATCCGCCAATCTCTGGCGCTGAGCCGCCGCGCTTAATGCGCGGCTTCCAGCGCGGCCTGTTCGGCCTTTGCGATCGTGCCCTTGACCGCGGACTGCACCTTCTCGAAGGCGCGGACCTCGATCTGGCGGACGCGCTCGCGCGACACGCCGAACTCGGCAGCAAGGTCTTCCAGCGTCATCGGCTCATCGGCGAGGCGGCGGGCCTCGAAGATGCGGCGTTCGCGCGGGTTGAGCACGCCCATGGCGCCGTTCAGCGCGTCACGGCGGTGATCATACTCCTCGTGCTCCGCCATCATGGCTTCCTGGTTGGGCGTGTTGTCGACCAGCCAGTCCTGCCATTCGCCGGCTTCGCCATCGTCGCGGATCGGTGCGTTGAGTGACGCATCGCCGCCGAGGCGGCGGTTCATGTCGATCACGTCCTGATCGGTGACGCCGAGGCGCTTGGCGATCAACTTGACTTGGTCGGGGCGGAGATCGCCTTCGTCCAGCGCGTTGATCTTGCTCTTCGCCTTGCGCAGGTTGAAGAACAGCTTCTTCTGGTTCGCGGTGGTGCCCATCTTCACGAGCGACCACGAACGGAGGATGTACTCTTGAATCGACGCCTTGATCCACCACATGGCGTAGGTGGCGAGACGGAACCCCTTCTCGGGTTCGAATCGCTTCACCGCCTGCATCAGGCCGACATTGCCTTCCGAGACGACCTCGGAGATCGGCAGGCCGTAGCCGCGATAGCCCATGGCGATCTTGGCCACGAGGCGGAGATGGCTGGTGACGAGTTGGTGTGCCGCGTCGCGATCGTCATGCTCACGCCAACGCTTGGCGAGCATGTACTCCTCCTGCGGTTCCAGCATCGGGAATTTGCGGATCTCGGCGAGGTAGCGAGAAAGGCCGGATTCTCCATTGAGGACCGGCAAAGCAGCGGTACGGGCCATAGTGCGCCCTCCAAAAGGTTCAGGCCCCCGATAGCGGCGGGCCAGGCAGACGACCGCTGTGTTAAAGCCGGCCGTAGCTGCGATGTTCCGCGTTGGTCATTTCAACGCAGACGCAATATACCCCATCGGGGGTCAAAAAGGGAAGGATTGCTGACGTCACGTCCCCGTGTGGCAGCTATAACTTTTTGTAATGTAAAGGCTTTCTGAAGCGGCCTGCGTCATAGCGCCGCCTTGAGCGCACGTTCCAGGAGAAGCAAATCCTCCGGCAAAGGCGCCTCCCAGTGCAGTAATTCTCCCGTCCTCGGGTGCTCCAATACCAGCAGGTAAGCATGTAAGGCCTGCCGCCCCAGCGCCGCCAAAGCTGCCTGCGACTCGGGGCCGAGCTGGTTGGCCTTGGTCTTGAAATGCGGGCCATAGACGGCATCGCCCATCAGCGGGTGGCCAATATGGGCGAGATGGACGCGGATCTGATGGGTGCGGCCGGTCTCGAGCTCGCAGGCGAGCAGGGCGGCGACGCCCTTGCCGTCGCGTCCATGAAAGCTCTCCAGGATTTCCCAATGCGTCACCGCCTCGCGGCCACCCTGGCGCACGGCCATCTTCTCGCGTGCATGCGGATGCCGGTCGATCGGCGCCTCGACGGTGCCGCGGTGCCGGTTCGGCACGCCCCAGGCGAATGCCATGTAGCCGCGCCGCATCGCGCCGGTGCGGCCGTGATCGGCGAATTGCGCCGTCAATGAAGCGTGGGCGAGATCGTTCTTGGCAACCACCATCAGCCCCGTCGTGTCCTTGTCGAGCCGGTGCACGATCCCGGGCCGGCGCACTCCGCCGATGCCGGAGAGCGAGGCGCCGCAATGGGCGATCAGCGCATTCACCAAGGTGCCGGTCTCGTGGCCGGCCGCGGGGTGCACGACGAGGCCCTTGGGCTTGTTGAGGACGACGATGTCGTCGTCCTCGAACACGATATCGACGGCGATGTCCTCCCCCTTGGGCTCGGCGGGCGCCGCTTCCGGCACGTCGATTATGATCGTATCGCCGGATGCGACGTGATAAGCGGGGTCGCGGACCGCGGAGGCCTTCAGGTGCACTGCGCCCGCCAGGATCAGGGCTTTCAGCCTCGATCGCGACAGCTCCGGCAGGCGCGCCGCCAGCACGCGGTCGAGCCGGGCCGAGCCCTCGGAGCCTTCGACCACAACCTCCAACCTTTGCGCTGACCCAGGGCTTTCCATGACGACGTCTGACACCGCTGTTCCCGAACCGACCCCCGAGCAGGCCGCGCTGTTCGCGCGGGTGCGGCGGATGATGCTGATCGCGGGGTTGACCACGGCGCTGGCGTTCTGCGCCGTGCTGATCGCGGTGGGCTACCGCCTTTTCAAGTCTGAGGGAAGGGCGGTCGAAGCGGCAAGCGATGTCACTGCCACCCTGCCCAAGGGCGCCAGAATCGTCTCGACCGGGGTCGCCGGCGACCGCCTCGTAGTGACGCTGGATCTCGGCGGAATCATCGAGATCCGCACCTTCGATGCCCATACCCTGAAGTCGACCGGACGGCTGAAATTCGCCAATGAGCCGTAAAACGCCCCTCGGGGTCCTTGCGGCGGACAAATTTCGAGGCTATTGGCTAGCCCTCACGCTCCCTTCGTCTAGCGGTTAGGACGCGGCCCTCTCAAGGCTGAAACAGGGGTTCGATTCCCCTAGGGAGCGCCAGCTGATCCTAAGCCATTGAAAACCTGCACACTCTAGGCGACCATGTCAGCCTGGAGAGACCGCCCTGTTGCACTTTGCCTCACAAGGTGGTCCGCAAATGGTGCTCGCGGTCGTGACATGGCTATCCTGATCCCGAGTCTCGGCTTCGCGCGCTTCGACAGCCGTGGTGAGCTACGACTGGCGGAACGATTGAAGGACTTCCTCGAGGAGAACGCCGTCGTTTGGCACAACCTGCCTGTCGGGCCTCGCAACCGGCATCCGGACTTCATCATCATTCATCCCGCGAACGGCCTGCTCGTGCTCGAGGTGAAGGATTGGCGCCTGGAGACGATCGTGTCGGCCGACAAGACGAAGGTCGAGCTGCTGACCAGCCGTGGTGAGGTGCGGGAAAGCAATCCGCTGGAGCAGGCTCGCAAATATACATTCGAGGTCGTGCGCACGCTGGAGCGCGACGGGCAATTGTTGTTTCCGCCGGGACATCGCCTCGCGGGCCGGTCCATCGTTCCGTTCGGCTTCGGGGCCGTGTTCACTAACATCACCCGCAAGCAGTTCGATCAGACCGATCTCAAGGAGGTGTTCTCCGAGCATCTCTGCCTGTTCAAGGACGAGATGACCGAGGGCGCGGACCCCGAGGAATTCCGATCGAGATTGTGGCGCATGGTTCATCCGTGTCTCGAAGAGCCGCTGTCCATGCCGCAATTCGACCGCATGCGCGCGCTGCTGTTTCCGGAGGTTCGGATACGACAGATTGCCCTGCCTCTGGACGATGCGCCTCGCGCCGATTCTTCGGATCGGACGCTCGCGGTCATGGACCTTCATCAGGAGCAGTTCGCGCGCAGCCTGGGCGAGGGGCATCGCATCATTCGCGGCGTCGCCGGATCTGGCAAGACCCTGATCCTCGCTTTTCGCGCCGAGTATCTGGCACGTGCGGCGGCAAAGCCGGTGCTGATCCTGTGTTACGCCAACGGCATCGCCGGCCGGCTTGAAGATGCCATGCAGAGCAGGGGCGTTGAGGACCGCGTTCAGGTTCTCACCTTCCACTCGTGGTGCTACCGGATGCTGCGGACGTACGGGATTGCCGCCCCATCCGAGCGAGACTATCCGGACTACGCGGAGCGCCTGGCTGCGAGCGTTTCAGAGGTCGTGAAGGCGGTCGATCACGGCCATATCCCGGCGGAGCAGTACGACGCGGTCCTGATCGACGAGGCGCACGACTTCGAACCGCAATGGCTCGCGCTTGCGGCCAAGATGGTGAACCCGCGCACCAAGGCGCTGATGGTCGTCTACGACGATATCCAGGCTATCTATAAGGGGCGTGAACGGCCGGTCTGGAGCCAGCTCGGCATTGAAGCAAAGGGCAGAACGACCGTACTGAAGGTGAACTATCGCAACACCGCCCAAATCGTTGCCTTCGCGAGACGCTTCGCCGCGGACGTCATCGGCGCTCCCGGCATCACGGCCGACGACGAGCACGCCATCCTGCTGCCCGAAGATGCGGGTCGGCAGGGACTGGAGCCGGATGTGCGGCGGTGCGTGAGCATCGAGGCGGAAGCTCACTGCGTTGCCGAGTGGTTTCTCGACCGTAAGAAAGCCGGCTACGAGTGGTCGCAGATGGCGTGTCTCTACCCGGAGCACTGGATCGGCGGACGGGTTGCGCAGATTCTCGCCGGGCATGGTGCGCCGATCGACATCGCCAAGGACAATCGCAACCGGGTTTCGGTCAAGCGGGTCGCCGTGCGATTCCTGAGCATGCACAGCGCGAAAGGGCTGGAGTTTCCCTGCGTCGCCATCGCCGGCTTGGGCCTGCTCGGCCGCCACGGCGAGACCGTCGAGGAATGTGTCCGGCTGACCTATGTCGGGGTGACCCGGGCAACTCACGAGGCGCTCCTGACGTATTCGAGCGAGTCGGCATTGGTGCAGCGCTTGATCGCGTAGCCCGACGCCGCGCAGGCGCTCTTTCACGCGGTAGTGCAGTCGATCGAGCGGAGGATCGCCCGCTGCACGTCCGCATTCGAAAGAAACACATCGTGGTAGGTTGCGCGTCGCAGCGTCATCGATGATGACGTGATCGAGTGAACGGGCCTTGCATCCATTCCGGCGCAACTTGCATTCACTCCGGCGCAAAATGAGCCGCATCGCGTCGTCGCTTCTGCGCCGCGCGATAGTTGCACCACGAGCGCATGACTCGGGCTCCCACTCAACCCTATTCGGGGGGATCGCGAGAGGAGCCGTGGCCATACGTTTTGGCGGTAACTTCAGTGATGCGCCGAAACGCTTCTGACGGTCTCGGTGAGCATGTCACCCGATGAGGAATGGCTGACGTCACCCAGGCTGATGATGCCGACCATCCGCTTGCTCTTGTTGATCACCGGCAGCCTGCGGACCTGCAGCTTCTCCATATGATGCATCGCCTTGGCGAGGTCATCGTCCTCGCGGCAGCAATGGATGCCCTCGGTCATCACGTCACGTGCCGTCGCGCGGCCGGCATCGAAGCTGTGGCTCGCGAGTCCTTTGCAGACGATGTCGCGGTCGGTCACCATTCCGACCAGCTTGTCATCCTCGCCAATCGGAATGCAGCCGATGTCATGTGCCCGCATCAGTTTGGCAATCTCGGTGATTGGGGTGTCGGGGCTGACCCAGTCGACACCCTTGTGCATCACGTCTTTGACTTTCATGGCGAGCCTCCGTTCGTGGGTTTCAAGTGCGTTGATGCAGCGGCACCCCCATCTTCCGAACTCCGACCAGACAAAGCGCAGACACTTTCGCCGCCACCCTGCGGAACGGTATGACGGCGAACTTGCGGCTAGAGTTCCCGCCCAGGGCCGCAAGGACAATGGGCGGCGCACAGGTCCTCAGTCATGCGCGCTGAAGCGGCCGTGCGGTGCGTTGGCCGTCAGGCGCGCAAACTGCGCGTGACCCATGTGAAGCAGCGTCTCATGATCGCCGGCTTCCATATAGATATCCGGCTGTGCCTCGAGGCTGTCGTCGACGATGATATCCAATCCGTAGCATTTGCCGACGGCAGGAACTGCACCGTGTGCACAGTCGCTGAACAGCCGATTGATCTCGGTTTCATTGGCCATGTGGACATTGTCGCCGAGGCTTGTCCTCAGGTCGGACAGGCGGAGGTGATGCGATGCGGGCAAGACGGCCAGCATGTATCCGCCGTCGCGCCGCAACACGATGCCCTTGGCGAGGCGGTCGCCGGAGATATGGCATGCCTGCGCCGTTCGGGCGGACGTCATGCTGAGTTCGTGCGGGATCACCTCGTACTGGATGTTCTCAGCGGCGAGGTATTTCTGGAGGGTGGGAGCAATGGCCATGGCATCACCTCCGATGCGGAATGGAAACCATCCACCGTGAGGCGATCCTGCAGACTCTCGCCGTTCGATGGGCGGCTGCCTGACTAGCTACCCAACATAGGTCTTCCATCCGCAAGCTGCAATGCAATTCCCCTCGGAGCCGCAACGGGTGTGGGCAGGAGCAGGCTTTTCGCGTGGCTCGGCGCTCTCCTACGCCGTCGTGCCGTCGATCGAGCGGCGGATCACCCGCTGCACTTCCGTATTCGACAGGAACAAATCGTGGTTGATGATGCCCCAGCCTTCCTGGGAGGCATCGACCACGCGCACACCGAGCCCTGCGATGGCGGCCTTCTCGGCCGCGCCGACGCGGGTCATGCCGCCGGCGAGCTGCCCCGACAGCGCCAGTGCACGATCGTTGGTCGAGGCGATCACCGTGATCTTGCCGGCGAGAGGGCCGATGCGCTGGATCGCCGACGAGAACACGTCCATGTCGATGTCGGGCGCGGCAAACACCACCGCGCCAATCTTGCTCGTCACCGTGTCGCCGTATCTCCCATGGAGCTGGCGCAGGCTTTCGAGGGTCAGCATGGTTCCCATGCTGTGGGCGACGATGTGCACGCGCCCCGCCCCCGGCGCCGACACCAGGGCAGAGAGCACGCGCTCGAAATTGTCGCGCGACCACATCGCGCTGTCGCGGTCATAGGCGTAGTCGAACAGTCCTGCCTTGGAAGGCCAGGAGAACGCCATGGTCCGGCCGCGGAACTTGATCCCATCGGAAAGGTGGGCTGCATCCAGCACCGCCGTCTCGAATGTCTGCTTGAAACCGTGCACATAGATCAGCACGTCCCCGCCGCCGGCCTGCGCAGCGAGATCGCCGGCGTCGGCCGGGACCGGCTCGATCCGGTCGAGACGCCAGTTCTCGAGTCCGACCGAGGCGAGGGAAAGCCGGCTCTCGTCCGGCGCCGTCAGCTTCGCCCGCGCGACCGTCATGCTCGTCGCACGCTCCGGCCCGAACCAGGGTTTTGCGCGGCCGCCGTTCACGGGCTTGCGTGTGGTGACGACAAGCAACGTCGGATCGACGGAGAGCGAGGAGGCGTCGAAGCGCGCGCCGGTCGCACCGAGGCCAGCGCATCCGCCAAGCGCCAGCGCGCTACCCGTCGACAGGAGACCGCCGATGAGAGCGCGGCGCGACATGGAATGATTTGTTTGGAGAAGACGTCGACCTATCACTGGGAACCCATGGGAACTTTGCCCCCGACAGCCGCCCCATCTGCTCTCTGAATGACAATGGGGGCGAGATCGCGGCGGAGCCGCCTCGCGCATGTCGTGGCCTTCAAGTGAATGGCGGGTCAGTCGACGATCTCGATTGCCTGAATCTCGCACCAATCGCGCAATGCCCGCTCCCTCGCCTTGTTGCGGTAGTCATGCCAAGCATCGATCGCTCCCCGTCGGGAGAGCAGGCCCTTGAACTTCTGATAGGCGCCGCGTTTGCTGAAAATATAGCGAACGTCGTCCAGATCGTTCGGCAGGAACTCGCGGACGAAGGCAATCACGAGAGGCTTGCCGAGGTCGAGGTCTCGTGAGTTCGGGATCTGCAAGTATTTGGTCTCGTCCTCGATATCGTCAGGCAGTTCGTCGTCCTCGAGCTCCTGGAGGTCGTCCTGATCGAACTGGTAGTAGATCTTTCCTGTCTGCCTGCAGACGAAGGTGCGGCACTCCACAACGCCGCTGATGTCGGCGAACTCAAAAGCCTGGAGGATGTCTCCGAATTTCACGCGCATTGGACACCTTGCCAATGGACCGACGCCGCAATGTCTGCAATCGGCCCGAACAGTATAAGCGGATCGTCCTTCGAGGCAATGAACCCTCGCCGTGTCCAGAAGGCAACTGCCCCGGCGTCGACGGCAGAACACACCGATCCGCTGTCAACCCCTCCCGCCAAAAATATTCCACTTTACCGAAATTCGGATTTGTCGTATGTGTCGGCCATTCCAGCCCACCAAGGGGCGGTCGTACGTCGTTTCGAGCGCGGGCTGGAAGTTGCGGTGGACGCGGGCGGCGTTAAAGGCGGAGCTTGCGCGTGCAGGGCGAGATGAACCTCGTGAGCATGCGGGACCCGCGAAGACGAACGGCGCCCCTGCGTACGGCGAAACCGTGTGGTCCTGGCCGTCGTTGCTACGGTCGAGCCTTGGCGAAGACGTCATCGCGTCAACCGGCGCGGTGCCGTGACTTTTGCGGAGGTGAGGGAGGCCAGAAGGAACTCGGCTCCCGGGAGAGCGCGGCATAGGCCGTCAAACCATCGCGCAGGGAAGGCCTGGTTTCGGCTGCCCTGTGTCTCCCCTGTGCACTGCGTGTGCATTCGTTCAGCGCAGGGGTCTTATGGGTGCCAGCTGGCGCCCGGTCTTCCCTGCGCCCTTTCCTTGAGGGGTGTGTGAAGCGGAGCATAGCTCGGGCGGATCAAGCCGCGAGAACGCGAGGGTATGCCGATTGGATCGGCGGATTGACGCAGCGGCATTGTTGGGCTCCGGTCCGATACACTTCCTGCGTTCACCGGCCTCACTTGCAAGCATGCTGCATCGGCATCAGTGGTGGTGGTCGTTCTCACGAGAATATGCACTATGCGCGCCGATGCGCCTCCGAAGCTGCTGCCGGGCCTTCGGAAATTCTGGCAATTTGCTTTTCGGAGTGACGAGATGAGCGGTTTGGTGGTCTCTGGCGGCCGGGTGGTGGATCCCGCGAGCGGGATGGACGCCGTTGGGGATGTGGCGGTCGTGGACGGCAAGATCGCCGCCGTCGGCACGGGCCTCGGCGGCGCCGAGCGGGTGATCGACGCCACCGGCCTCGTGGTGGCGCCCGGCTTCATCGATCTGCATGCCCATGGCCAGTCGATCCCGGCCGATCGCATGCAGGCGTTCGACGGCGTCACGACCACCCTCGATCTCGAGGCCGGCGTGCTGCCGGTCGGGTCCTGGTATGAGCGCCAGGCGCGAAAGGGCCGCGTGCTGAATTATGGCGCGGCCACTAACTGGGCCTTTGCCCGCATCGGCGCGATGACGGGCTCCAACGCGGAGAGCTCGCTGGAAGCGTTCGGCAACGCCATGCGCGACCGCCGTTGGATGGACAATGTCGCAACCGATGCGGAGGTCTCGGGCATTCTCGAGCGTCTGGCCCGCGGCCTCAACGAGGGCGGTATCGGCATCGGCATCCTCAACGCCTATGCGCCCGGCGCCGGCGTGCAGGAGCTGACCGCAGTGTGCCAGCTGGCCGCGAAGCAGGACGTCCCCACCTTCACCCATGTCGCCTTCATGTCGCGCATCGATCCCGAGAGCGCAGTGGAAGCCTATATCCGCCTGATCGGCTATGCCGGCGCCACCGGCGCGCACATGCACATCTGCCATTTCAACTCGTCGAGCAAGACCGACGTCGAGCGTTGCCGCGTGCTGATCGAGAAGGCGCAAGGACAGGGCCTGCCGATCACGGTCGAGGCTTATCCTTACGGCACCGGCTCGACCGTGCTGGCCGCGGCCTTCTTCAGTGATCCCCAGTTCGTCGAGCGCAACGGCACCGGTTACGATTCCGTGCAGCGCGTCACCGACGGCTACCGCTTCCATGACCGCGAGGAGCTCTTGAAGGCGCAGGCCGAGGAGCCGTCCTCGCTGGTGCTCTGGCACATTCTCGACACCGAGAACAATGCGCACCACCGCGACCTGCTCGATATGTCGGTGCTGTATCCCGGCGGCGCGATCGCCTCCGACGCGATGCCGTGGACGCTGTCGGACGGCTCAACCTACACCGGCGATGCCTGGCCGCTGCCGGATGATGCGACCTCGCATCCGCGCTCGGCCGGCTGCTTCACGAAGTTCATCCGTGAATGGGTGCGCGAGCGCAAAGCCGTGTCGTTGCTGGAAGGCGTGCGCAAATGCGCGCTGATCCCGGCGGAGATCCTCTCGCAGAGCACGCCGGCGATGCGCAGCAAGGGCCGGCTCGCCAAGGACGCGGATGCCGACATCGTCGTGTTCGACTACGAGAAGCTCTCGGACCGTGCGACCTTCACCGCGATGAACCGGCCCTCTGAGGGCGTCCGGCATCTGGTCGTCAGCGGCCAGGTGCTGATCAGCGACGGCATGCTCGATGTGACCGCGCGGCCGGGCAGGCCCGTGCGCCGCCCAATCGTCGAGGGCTGATCCATGGCGGTCCCCATTCTCCTGGTGACGGGCTTCTTGGGGGCCGGCAAGACCACGGTCGTCAACCATCTGCTGGCGCATGCGGAGGGGCGGCGGATCGCTGCCGTCGTCAACGATTTCGGCGCCATCAACATCGATGCGGAGCTGATCGCGGGCGCGAGCGACGGCGTGGTCAGCCTTGCCAATGGCTGCATCTGCTGCTCGCTCGAGGGCGATCTGCTCCGCACGCTTTCGACGCTGCTGCGGCGTGATCCCAAGCCCGATTGTATCGTCATCGAGACCAGTGGCGTTGCCGATCCCGCTGACATCGTGCGCAACCTGATGGACCCCGTGATCCTGCGCGAGGCGCAGCTGGAGACGGTGCTTTGCGTGTTGGACGCAGGGACACCGCCTTCGGCTCTGGACGACGCGCTGATGCGGTCGCAGCTGCGCGTCGCCGATATCGTGGCATTGAGCAAGCTGGATCTGGCGGGCGCGGGCGCGGGGGTGCGGATGCGTGACGCCATCCGCGCCCAGCGCGTGCCCGCGGTGGTGGTCGAGGCACAGCACGGCGAGATTCCGCCCGCGCTGCTGTTTCCCGCCGGTGCCGACCGCGCTCCGGCGCCGCGCGAGGTGGGACCGAAACGGCCGGCGGAGGAGCGCTTCGAGGCACTGAGCTGGACCTCGGATAAGCCGGTCTCGCTGCCGCGCCTGCAGCAGGCCATCAGCCGCCTTGCGCCGAAGCTGGCGCGCGCCAAGGGCCTGTTCGAGACGCTCGAGCAGCCCGGCCGCACGATGGTGTTTCAGTTCGCCGCCGGCCGCGCGACCCTGGCGCCTGGCGATGCGCCGACACCGGGCGCGGCGCGGACGCGCATCGTCTTCATTGCCGAGCTTGGCATGCTCTCGAAGGCGGAGCTCGATGAAGTCATGGAGGCGTGCGTTGCCGGCGGCTGAGGTGAGGGGTAGGGTCAACCGCTTCCGCCATTAGCCACCACCTCTCCTCTTGCCGAGTCGATCCGAGGCCGAACTATGCCGCCAAATATGCCACTCGCCCCCGCTGATGCCGCCTCGCGCCGCGCTGCCAAGCCGGCCATCGTCTATCCGGCCGGGACGATGCCCGGGCCGGATATGGCTACGCTCGAAGCAGCCCGCCGTGCTGCGGTCAAGACGCACGAGCTTGTCGTGCCGCCACGCGATGCCCGTGCCTTTCGCGTGGCGCGCGGCCAATTCTTCCGCATCGTCAGCATCGAAGGCCCGCAGGTCGGCGACCTCAATCTCTGGAACGCGGACGATCTCTCCGAGCGCTTCTTCAGCGGCAAGACGCGGGCGCTCCATGGTACGCATGTCGGCATCGGTGACCGGCTCTGGAGCAATATGCCCTATCTTCGGCCGATGGCGACCATCAGCCACGATACGCTTGGCTGGTACGGCTTCGACGCCGACGGTGCCGGCATTCACGATGTGATTGGCACGCGCTGCGATCCCTATACAAATCTCCTGCTGAACGGCACGGCCTACGATTTTTGCTGCCACTCCAATCTGTCCCGCGCCCTCGCCATCGAATTGAAGGCGGATCCGGCTGCAGTGGAGCATCATGTCCACGACGTGCTCAACGTCTTCATGTGCACCGGCTTCACCAGGGACGCGCATCAATATTTCATGAAGGCAAGTCCGGTCCGCCCCGGCGACTTCATCGAGCTCTTCGCGGAGATCGACCTGCTCGGCGCGCTGTCGGCCTGTCCGGGTGGAGACTGCAGCGCAACCCATTCCAGCGATGCCGCGGCATGCCATCCGCTCAAGATCGAAATCTTCGAGCCGGATCGAACGGCCCTGAAAGGCTGGACCTGGCCTACCCCGAGCGCGTATCACCGTCACCACGGTGCGTATGCGGGACGCTGAATCTCAGTCTTCGACCGGCAATCCGTCGCCGTGCACCTCACGCGAACTGCGCGATGCCGTGACCGACGGACCAGTTCTCCTTGGGCGCGTCGAGCACGTTGACGAACACGTCCTCGGGCCTGATCCCCGGGTTCTCGCCGAGCAGGTCGGCGATCCGACGATACAGCGCTTTCTTCTGCTCGGCCGTACGCGAGGCGAACACGGTGATCTGGATCAGCAGGGCGTCTTCGCTGCGCTCGACGCCGTAGGCATTGCCGCAGCGGAAGTTGGCCGGCTCATGCTCGGTGATGGCCATGAACGCATCGCCTTCGGGCACGTTCAGGGCCTCGCGCATCGCGCGGTAAAGTCCGTCCAGAATCGCCTGCCGGTAGCTTTGCGGCTTACCGGCGCGCATCGAAATGTGGAGGAGAGGCATCACGCGGCCCTTTGCATGCGGCCCCGGCCGACACGGCGATGTGAACGCCGCCGGCTCGGCCAATTGAGAAAAACGGACTATTAATCTCGATCAGTTTTTGACACGATGTCGAGAAAGCATGTTCTTGACGGCATGTCAAATACTTTGCGGAGCCAAGCTTGAGACCGCGCGAGTTCGATCATGACGAGGTCCTGCGCATTGCGTTCGATCAGTTCTGGCGCAAGGGCGTGCGCGGCACCTCGCTGTCCGACATTGCGCGCGATGCGGCGGTCCAGCGCGGGAGTCTCTACAATGCCTTCGGCAGCAAGGAGGCGCTATTCCTGCAGGCCTATGAACGCTACGCGGGGGATTATCTCGCCAAGCTGCAAAAGGCACTCGGGGCAGGTTCCTTGCGCAAGCGCCTCACCGCGTTCTTCGATCTGACCATCACCAATTTCCGTTCGGGCACACCGCCGCGCGGCTGCCCGACGACGCGCGGGCTGATGGAGCTCGGCGGCGCCGAAGGCGAGGGGCTCGACGACAACGCGCGCCAGGCTTTTGCGAACCTGATCTCGCGCATCACCGCACTGCTTCAGGACACGTTGGCCGCTGGCGCGGCGCGGGGCGAGTTCGACGGCAATCCCGCGGCTGCGGCGCTGCAGATCGTCACCGTGACGCGCGGCCTCGCCGTGCTCGAGCGTGCCTTCGGGGACGAGCCCCAATTGCGCAAGATCGCCGCGCACACGATCGATCTCGTGCTCGGCAGGAATGGCGGATAGGTGTCAGCACAGCGCGAGCGCGTTGACCGCGCGTGTCGCCGCATCCTCCTTGCCGGAGCCAACGACCCGGCCAACGATGGATTCGAGCTCGCCCGGCTGCTTGCGGCGCGCGGCGGCGAGCAGCCGCATCAATTCTGCCTCGTCCTTGGAAAGTCGCCTGCAGGACGGCGGCATGAAGCAAAGCTCGCAGGGCCGGCCGCTGCGCAGGATTCGGACGAGGGCTGCGGCCCGCGCGACCAGCAGCGGGCTGTCGGCAATGCCGGGCGCTTCCTCGGCAAAGCGATAGGCCGCTTCCCAGCAATCCGATGCGCCGGTCGCATAGGCCGCTCCGATGAAGCGGAGCAGCGCCAGCGCGAGGCGGGAAAAATCATCGTAGCTGTCGATGTCCGGCCGGGTCGCAAACGCGTCTTGGAGTGGACAGAGCAGCGGCTCGCCCGCGTCCGACGTCGGCGCAGAATCGCAATTGGCCAGCATCGTGAACGATCGCGTCAATGCAACGTCGCGCTGCCGACGAACCAGCTCTTCATCGCCGAAATTCCGTCATGCGCGACAGAAGGCTCGTGCCGGTCGGGCAGGACGAGGCCGGCCATGCGGAAGATCGTCGCAAGCCCCAGGACCGGCGCGAGCGCCCAATCGGCGCCGATCGGCGGCAGCCAGCGCTCGAACTGCTCGCGCGCGACATCGACGCGGTCCTGCTGGGCCGCGGCAATCGCGCGCAAGATTCCGCGCTCGCTGTCGGACATGCGCGGACAGGTGGGGCAGTGCACTTCGATCGCGGTATGCGCGGTGCAGGCAAAGATCTCGATGATGGAATCCAGCGACAGCACGGCATCGCCGACGCGAAAATGGTCGTACACCTGCTGGATATCGGCCGCCGTCGGCACGGCGCTTCCGCTACGAGCCTTCGCCCGGAATCCCCAAATGAAGAGCCGCTCCGCTGCGCTCAGCGCAGCAAGGTCGACGGGCCTCGTAGATGTCGATCGATGCATTGTGCCTCTGGCCTCCGGCTGCGCTCACGCCAGCGCTGGCGCGGATGATCTGCGCCGATCGTTCTGCCAGAGAGCTCTCCAAGTCAACGCGCGGAGAGGCGATGTCGAGGTGTTCTAGATTGGAAGATTTCGTATCTCGGATGAGGTCGGTCTCGCTTGTTTCGTGGCCATACGAGCGTGTCGGCATCGCTCTCCGCGAAATTCCGGGGTTTCGGGAACCCGGATGCCTTAAAGCTTTGCTAAGGGACACGGGATAATCTGGCATATCAGCCCTTCCAATTCCTGTGAGCACCGATGATTTTCTCCCGCATCAGTTTCAAGCTGGTCCTGATTGTCGGCATCAGCCTCCTCGGCATGATCGCGCTGGCCCCGATCGCCCTTTCCACCCTGCGCGCGCAGATGGTCGCCGACCGCCAGGCCAAGACGCAGCACATGGTCGATATCGGCTATGGCATCCTGGCGCATTTCCAGAAGCTCGAGAGCGAAGGAAAGCTCTCGCGCGAGCAGGCGCAGGCCGGCGCCATGGCTGAAATCAAGAGCCTGCGCTACGACAAGGTCGAGTATTTCTGGATCAACGACATGACCCCCAAGATGGTCATGCATCCGATCAGGCCCGAGCTCGACGGCAAGGATCTCTCCGGGATGAAGGATCCCGCCGGCAATGCGCTGTTCATGGGCTTCGTTGACGTCGTCAACAAGCAGGGTGCGGGCTTCTACGGCTACCTCTGGCCGAAGCCCGGCTTCGACCAGCCGGTCGGGAAAATCTCCTATGTGAAGGGCTTTGCGCCCTGGGGCTGGATCATCGGCACCGGCATCTATCTGGACGACGTCGATGCCGCCTTCCGCCAGAACGCGATGACCTTCGCCTATATTTGTCTCGCTGTGCTGGTCGTGGTGCTCGGCGCCTCCTTCCTGATCGGCCGCAGCGTCACCCGGCCGCTGGCCCGGATCACCACGCTGACCGAGCGCCTTGCCGCCGGCGACAGCGCCTTCGACGTGCCCTACACCGACCGCCGCGACGAGGTCGGCGGCCTCGCCAAGGCGCTCGCCGTGTTCAAGGACAATGCATCGGCGGTGAGCCGGATGCATGCCGAGCAGCAGGAGCTGAAGCAGAAGGCAGACGAGGAGAAACGCAAGACCATGACCGATCTCGCCGGCAAGTTCGAGGCGAGCGTCCAGGCCGTCGTTCGCGACGTGTTCGACGAGGCCCGCGCGATGCAGCAGGCCGCGCAGGGCATGTCGGAAACCGCGAACAAGGCGAGCGACCGTGCGAGCTTCGTCGCCACCGCGTGCCAGCAGGCCTCGAGCAACGTGCAGACGGTGGCCTCCGCCGCGGGCGAATTGTCAGCCTCGATCGCCGAGATCAGTCAGCGCGTGGCACAGGCCGCGACAGTGGCCGACAAGGCCGCCGCCGACGGCCAGCGCACCAACGATACCGTGCAGGGCCTTGCCGCCGCCGCGCACAAGATCGGCGAGGTCATCGACCTCATCAACCAGATCGCCTCGCAGACCAATCTGCTCGCGCTCAACGCCACCATCGAGGCGGCGCGCGCGGGCGAGGCCGGCAAGGGCTTTGCGGTGGTCGCGAGCGAAGTGAAGTCGCTGGCGAGCCAGACCGCGAAGGCGACCGACGAGATCGGCGCGCAGATCACCGCGATCCAGGCCGAGACCAATCAGGTCGTCGGCAACATCGAGAGCATCCGCGCCACCATCATGGAGGTCAACGAGATCTCCTCGTCGATCGCCGCCGCGGTCGAGGAGCAGGGCGCCGCGACGAAGGCGATCGCGCACAGCGTGCAGGAGGCGGCCTCCGGCACCGACCAGGTCTCGCACAACATCTCCGGCGTCACCGATGCGACCGCCGAGACCGGACAGGCCGCCGGCCTCGTGCTGCAATCGAGCGGCAGGCTGACGCACAAGCTGCAATCACTGCAGGACGAGGTCAGCGCCTTCGTTGCGGGCGTGCGGGCGGCTTAGTATGACGGGAGGATGGGCCAGAACTCCGATCGACGCGCGCGCATCCTCCTGATCAATCCGAACAGCAACGAGGCGACCACCACGATGATGGTGGCGATCGCAAGGTCCGCTGCCGCCGATGGTTTCGACATCGTCGGCGCCACGGCAACGCGTGCGCCCACAATGATCGTCTCGGCGGACGCGCTGGAGGCGGCTGCGCTGGAGGTCGAGGAGATCGCGCGTCTCCGTGGCGGCGAGTGCGACGGCGTCATCGTGTCGGCATTCGGTGATCCCGGTCTCGCCGGGATCAAGGCGGCGATGAAGCTGCCCGCCGTCGGCATCGGCGAATCCGCGATGCTGGAAGCCGCCGGGAACGGTCGCCGGTTCGGCGTGGCGACCACGACGCCGTTGCTGAAAGCGAAGATCGATGCATTGCCTGATACGCTGGGCTTGCGCGCGAGCTACACGGGCACGCGCTTCGCCGACGGCGATCCGCAAGAGCTGATGCGCGATCCGGCGCAGCTGCGCGCAGCGCTCGCCGGCGCGGTTGAGGCCTGCATTGTGCGAGACAGAGCGGAAGCGGTCATCATCGGCGGCGGGCCGCTGGCTGAAGCGGCGCGCGAGCTTCAGCCGATGTTCGCGGCGCCAATCATCGCCCCGATCCCATCTGCCGTGCGACGGATCATTCGTCTCGTCGCGGCGTAACCTCCGGTTTTTCCGCGCCGCGGCATCGGCCGTGCTGCGGAAAACTGTTTTCCTTGACATCAACTCTGTGGTGCTCGACGTGTAACGAGGTCGAGCGATGCTGCCTTGCGTCCCTCGCGAAAGGAAAAGCAACACGGGAAGGACGTCATGAACACGGGCCTCGACGAGAATGACTACCTCGCCACCTTGCGCGGCCTGTGGGACAAGGCCTGGCCGAAGGGCCTGCCGCGCTCGCCGAACTATCTGCACGGCGAAGTTCCCCTGACGGAATATCTGCGCACCTGGGCAAAGCGGAGTCCGGAGCGGCCCGCGGTGATCTTCTACGGGCATGTGACCACCTATGCCGATCTCGATCAGAAGAGCGATCGCTTTGCGGCGCTGTTGCAGGCAAAGGGCGTGCGCAAGGACGATCGCGTCGCCGTCTTCCTGCCGAACTGCCCGCAATTCCACGTCGTGTTCTTCGGTATCCTGAAGCTCGGCGCGATCCACGTCCCCATCAGCCCGCTGTCGCGCGCGTTCGAATTGTCCTACCAGCTCAACGACACCGAGGCCGAGGTGATCGTCGCGCTCGACCAGCTCATGCCTATCGTTGATCAGGTCCGCGGCGAGGTGCAACTGCGCGAGATCATCGTCACCAGCTTCGCCGACGTCGTGCCGGCGGCGCCTGCGTTTCCCGCGCCGGACTCGATCCGCACGCCGCGCGTTGCGGTCTCCGGCGCAACTGATCTCCTGCCGGCGCTCGCGGCACTGCCCGCACCGACCCCGCTGCCGCCGCCTCACCTCGATGATGTCGCCGCGCGCAATTACACCGGCGGCACCACCGGCATGCCCAAGGGTTGCGTCCATACCCATCGCGATATGGTCTACACGGCCGCCGCCAATTACGGCATCTCGTTTCCCTCGGATGAGAGCAGCGTGTTCCTGTCGTTCTTTCCGGAGTTCTGGATTGCTGGCGAGAATTCCGGTCTGATCTTCCCGCTGTTCTCGGGCGGCACGCTGGTTCTGCTCGCGCGCTGGGACGCTGTCGGCGCGATGGCGGCGATCGACAAGTATAAGGTCACGATGACGGCGATGCCGGTCGACAGCGCGGTCGAGATGATGGACCATCCGCGCTGGAGCGAGTTCGACCTGTCGTCGCTGCAACAGGTGCGCGTGGTCTCCTTCGTCAAGAAGCTCAACGCCGGCTATCGCAGGCGCTGGAAGGATCTCACCGGCACGATCCTGATGGAGGCGGCCTGGGGCATGACCGAGACCCACACTTCCAATACTTTCACCGCTGGCTTTCAGGACGGGGATTTCGACCTCAACAGCCAGCCGATCTTCGTCGGCCTGCCGGTCCCCGGCGCCGAGTTCAAGATCACCGATTTCGAGACCGGTGCGCTGCTGCCGCTGGGAGCCGAAGGCGAGATCCGCGTGCGTACGCCGTCGCTGCTCAAGAGCTACTGGAACAAGCCCGAGGCGACGGCGGAATCGCTCGTCGACGGCTGGTTGCGCACCGGCGATATCGGCACCATCGACAAAGACGGCTTTCTGCACTTCCTCGGCCGGCGCAAGGAGATGCTGAAGGTCAAGGGCATGAGCGTGTTTCCGCCGGAGATCGAGGCGTTGCTGGGGCAGCATCCGAAGGTGCTGGGCTCGGGCGTGATCGGCCGTGATGATCCGGACAAGGGCCCGGTGCCGGTTGCTTACATCCAGCTCAAGCCGGAAGCGATCGGTACGGTCTCAGAACAGGAACTGCGCGCCTGGTGCGCCGAGCGCATGGCCGTCTACAAGGTTCCGGAAGTCCGCATTATCGATGCGCTGCCATTGACGGCAACGGGCAAGGTCAGGAAGCAGGACCTCATTCCAAATCCTCCTGCCGTCCAGTGAGAGAGACGATGTCGTTCAAGAAGCTCCTGATCGCCAATCGCGGCGAGATCGCCATCCGCATCGCACGGGCGGCGGCCGATGCCGGCATTGCGACGGTCGCCATCCATCCCGCCGACGATGCGCTGTCGCTGCACGGGCGCGTTGCGGACGAGGCGATCGAGATCCCCGGCCGCGGCGCACGGGCCTATCTCGACATCGAGGCCGTGGTGATGGCGGCCAAGAGCGCAGCTTGCGATGCCGTGCATCCCGGCTATGGCTTCCTCAGCGAGAACGCGGCATTCGCGAAAGCCTGCGCCGACGCCGGAATCACCTTCGTCGGGCCGAAACCGGCTGCGCTCGAGCTGTTCGGCGACAAGGTTGCGGCACGTCAGCTGGCCAAACGCTGCGGCGTGCCGATCATTGCCGGCACCAGCGGGCCGTCGAGTCTCGAGGAGATCACGGCATTCTTCACCTCGCTCGGCAGCAATGCTGCGATCGTGATCAAAGCGATGGCGGGCGGTGGCGGCCGCGGCATGCGCGTGGTGGAGAACGCGTCCGATCTTTCGGAAGCCTATGCGCGCTGCCAATCCGAGGCCAAGGCGGCGTTCGGCTTCGAGGGCGTCTATGCCGAGCGGCTGATCCGGCAGGCGCGCCACATCGAGGTCCAGATCATCGGCGACCGCCATGGTGCGATCTCCCATCTCTGGGAACGCGAATGCACCATCCAGCGCCGCCACCAGAAGCTGATCGAGGTGGCGCCGAGCCCGTCATTGAGCGATGCCCTGCGCGGCCGCATCATCGAAGCGGCAAAGCAGCTGGCGGGCGCCGCGTCTTACGATAATCTCGGCACGTTCGAGTTTCTGGTCGACGGAACCGCCGAGGAAAGCTTTGCCTTCATCGAGGCCAACCCGCGTCTCCAGGTCGAACACACCGTGACCGAAGAGGTGCTCGGCGTCGATCTCGTCCGCGCCCAGCTCGCGGTCGCCGCAGGCAGCACATTGAGCTCGCTCGGTCTAGCGCAGGCGTCGATCCCGAAGCCGCGCGGCCATGCCATGCAGCTTCGCGTCAACATGGAAACGCTGGACGTGTCAGGCGCCACGCATCCGACCGGCGGCGTGCTCGCCGTGTTCGAGCCGCCGTCGGGCCCCGGCGTGCGCGTCGATAGTTTCGGCTATGCCGGCTACAAGACCAGCGCGGCCTTCGACTCGCTGCTTGCCAAGGTGATCGTGCACACGCCGAGCGAGGCCTGGCATGACGTCGTCGCGAAAGCCTTGCGTGCGCTACGCGAGTTCCGGATAGATGGCGTCGTCACCAATATTGCCTTCCTCCAGTCGGTGCTCGCGCATCCCGATTTCAGGACCAACCGCATCGCGACTGATTTCATCGACCGCAACATTGCCAGGCTCGTGGAAGCATCGGATGGTGCCGCCAAGCCGCTTTACTTCGCCGCGGCAGAGCGCGGCGCCGGTCACAGCGCGGAGGTGCACGTCGCGCCAGCCGTACCCGAAGGCACGGTGATGGTCGCGGCCCCCTTGCAGGGAACCATCGTCACCATCCAGGTGAAGAAAGGCGAGATCGTCCGCCCCGGCCAGCAACTCGCCGTGATCGAGTCCATGAAGATGGAGCACCTCGTCATGGCCGAGCAGGGCGGGCGGGTGACAAAACTCGTCGCAGGTGACGGCGTCACGCTGATGCATGGCGAGCCGATCCTCTATCTCGAGCCGCTCGATGTCGCCGCCGACAGCACAACGGCAGAAGCCGACATCGATCTCGACCATATCCGTCCCGATCTTGCCGAGCTGATCGCCCGCCAGGCCAACACGCTCGACGAGAACCGCCCCGCTGCGGTCGAGCGCCGCCGCAACACCAACCAGCGCACCGCGCGCGAGAACGTCGCCCAGCTCGTCGACGACGGCTCGTTCATGGAGTACGGCAGTCTCGCGATCGCGGCGCAGCGCCGCCGTCGCAAGCTCGACGATCTCATCAAGAACACGCCGGCGGACGGCCTTGTCATGGGAGTCGCCACGGTCAATGCCGAGAAGTTCGGGCCCGAAGGCGCGCGCTGCATCGTCGTCGCCTATGACTACACCGTGCTCGCGGGCACGCAGGGCCACATGAACCACAAGAAGATCGACCGCATGCTGACGCTGGCGGAAGACTGGCGCGTGCCGCTGCTGTTCTATGCCGAAGGCGGCGGCGGCCGGCCCGGCGACACCGACCGGCTCGGCATGACCGGCCTCGACGGGCCGTCCTTCGTGCAGTTCGCGCGGCTCTCGGGCCTTGTGCCTGTCGTCGGCGTTGTTTCCGGCTATTGCTTCGCCGGCAACGCCGCGATGCTCGGTTGCTGCGATGTCATCATCGCCACCAAGAACGCTTCGATCGGCATGGGCGGTCCTGCCATGATCGAGGGCGGCGGCCTCGGTGTCTATCATCCGGCCGAGGTCGGCCCCGTATCATTCCAGTCGCCGAACGGCGTCATCGACATCCTGGTCGAGGACGAGGAGGAAGCGACCCGCGTCGCGCAAAAATATCTGTCCTATTTCCAGGGTGCGGTGGCGGATTGGGAGGCTGCTGACCAGCGCCTGCTCCGCCGCGCCATCCCCGAGAACCGCCTGCGCGTCTATGACATCCGCAGCGTGATCGACCTCGTCGCCGACAAGGATTCCGTGCTGGAGCTGCGCCGCGACTACGGCGTCGGCATGATCACCGCGCTCATCCGAATCGAAGGCAAGCCGTTCGGCCTGATTGCCAACAATCCGCGCCATCTCGGCGGCGCAATCGATGCCGATGCCGGCGACAAGGCTGCGCGTTTCCTCCAGCTCTGCGACGCCTTCGATCTGCCTGTTGTCTCGCTGTGCGACACGCCCGGCTTCATGGTCGGCCCCGAGGCGGAGAAGACCGCGATCGTGCGCCACGTCTCACGCATGTTCGTGACCGGCGCCAGCCTCACCGTGCCGCTGTTCGGCATCGTGCTGCGCAAGGGCTATGGTCTCGGCGCACAATCGATGATCGGCGGCGGCTTCCACGCCTCGTTCTTCACCGCGGCCTGGCCGACCGGGGAGTTCGGCGGCATGGGCCTGGAGGGCTACGTCCGCCTCGGCTTCCGCAAGGAGATGGAGGCGATCGCCGATCCCGAGGAGCGCGAGACCTATTACCGCAACAAGGTCGCCGAGCTCTATGCCAACGGCAAGGCGGTCTCGATCGCCTCCGTGTTCGAGATCGACAACGTCATCGACCCGGCCGAGACGCGGCGCTGGATCATGGCGGGCTTGCGCACGGTGCCGAAGCCCGAGCCGAGGACGGCGAAGAAGCGGCCGTGCATCGACACGTGGTGAGGGCGGTGCAGCAATAGCTGCTTTCCCGGTTCCCGATTGACATCCCCGCCCTTGCTGCCAGACTTTGCACAATAATACAGGGTGGAGACGTCCGCGATGGCCAGCCTCTCGGCCTCGAACCATGTCGCCCGTGTCTTGTCCGTCGCCAATCATGTGGCCGACGTCGATGCCTCCTCGCGGATTGCGAGTTCCTGGCGGCGCTGCCTCGTCAACCACAAGCTCGATCCCGCCCGCCAGGGCCCACCGCAGACGCTCACCGAAGCCGAAATCCGCCATGTCGCCGAGCCGATGGAGGAGACGATCCGGCTCGTCACGCCCGAACTCGACGATCTCGCCCGTGTGCTGCACGACGCCGGCTACTGCGTCAATCTCGCCGATGTCAACGCGACCATGCTGTTCAGCCGTCTGCCGGGCGAAGCCGATGCAAGGATGTTTCTGGATTGGAAGATCTACACCGGCTCGAACTTCGCCGAGGCTTGCGAGGGCACCAATGGGCTCGGCACCGCGCTGGCCGAGCAGAAGCCGATCCTGGTGCATCGCGACGAGCATTTTCGGGCGCAATGGCACATGTTCTCCTGCGCGGTGGCGCCGCTGTTCGATCCGGTCGGCCGGCTCGCCGGTGCCGTCAACATCACCTCCTGCCGTGAGGATCTGGAGCGCGCCGCGCATCAGCTTGCACTCGCGGTGACGATGGAGGCGACGCGGCGGATGGAGGGTGCGATCTTCCGCGGGCATTTCCGCAATGCCTGGATCGCCACCGTGCCCGGTGACGGCGGCAGCGGCCTCGTCGCCTATGATGACGACCGCCGTATCGTCGGGGCCTGCCGCTCGGTGCGTGCGCTGCTCGGCCTCACCGACGGCATGATCGCCTCCGGCATCGACCTGTCGCGCTATCTCAAGTTCGACCATCACGCTGCGCGTGGCAGCGGCGAGATCGTCGAGCTGCGCCATGGCGACGGCCGTCCGTTGGGGCAGGGGCATGTTGCTCCGCCCCTGCGTGCGAGATCGCATGCGCCGCGCCGCGATGCGCAAGTCGATCGCTTTGATGCGTTGCACCGGCTCGCCGGCCGCGACCCCGGCCTGATCCGAAGCGTCAAACGGCTGCGGAGCATCGGCGATCACAATCTGCCGGTGCTGCTGCATGGCGAGACCGGCGTCGGCAAGGACGTGTTCGCGCGGGCTATTCACGGTGCGAGCAACCGCGCGCGCAACAATTATGTCGCGCTCAATTGCGCGGCGATGCCGGAAAGCCTGATCGACGCCGAGCTGTTCGGCTACGAGGCGGGCGCCTTCACCGGCGCGCGGCGCGAGGGTTCGAAGGGCCTGATCGTGCAGGCCGACGGCGGTACGCTGTTCCTCGACGAGATCGGCGACATGCCGATCGGCTTGCAGACGCGCCTGTTGCGCGTTCTGGAAAACCGCGAGGTCTGGCCGCTCGGCGCGCTCAAGCCCGTCACCGTCGATATTCGCCTGATCAGCGCCACGCATCGCGATCTCGGCCGCATGGCGGAAGCGGGGGCCTTCCGCGCCGACCTCTATTTTCGCCTGCGCGGCATCGAAGTGCGCCTGCCCGCCTTGCGCGAGCGCGCCGACCGCGACGACATTATCCGCCAGATCGCGCGGGAGGAGGCGCCGAGCTGCCGGCTCTCGGAGGAGGCATGGTCGCAGCTCGCGGCCTACCCGTTCCCCGGCAACATGCGCCAGCTCCGCCACGTGCTGCGGCTCGCCGGCTGCACGGCGGAAGATGGCGTCATCACCGATGCCGATCTCGATCTGCCGCCGTTTGGCGGACCGACGGAGCCTGATCTCGAAGCAGCCGAGCGTGCGACGATTGTCGCGGCGCTACGTAAGCATGATGGCCGCGTGACGGAAGCCGCGCGCGCACTGAAGCTCAGCCGCGCGACGCTCTATCGCAAGATCAAGCAGCTGAAGATCGAGACGACGCAGTAGCTCTTTCTTCCCCTCTCCCCTTGTGGGAGAGGGTGGCTCGCCGCGCCGCGGCGAGACGGGTGAGGGGTCTCTCTCCGCGTATGACTCTGGTGAGTTTGCAGAGAGATACCCCTCATCCGGCGCTTGGCGCCACCTTCTCCCACAAGGGGAGAAGGAAGAAAGCGAGCACTCGTCCTACGAAAAATCCGTCCAGCTCAGATGTCGTGCGTCGAGATCGCCGATCGTCACGTTCTCGCGGAGTTCTCGTGGCGTGTGGAAATTGCTGCGCAAGTACACGAGCGGCGTGACGGCAGCGGAATGCGAGGCGCTGCGGACCTCGCCGACGAAGATCGAATGCGTCGTTGTCTCGAACTCCTGCGCCAGCACGCAGTCGAACGCGGCCACCGCGTCCGCCAGCACCGGTGCGCCGGTCACGCCACGCGTCCATTGCCCGAAGGCGAAGCGATCGTCGCCGTCGACGCCCTTCTGGCCGCTGAAGGTGAGGGCGAGCAGCGCGTGATCCTCATGCAAGAAGTTGATGGCGAAAGCACCTTCCTCCCGGATGCGGGCATGGGCGCTGGCGTTGCGGTTGACGCAGACGATCAGCGAGGGCGGCTTGTCCGACAACGAGCAGGCCGAGGTCACCGTCAGCCCCGTGCGCCTGCCGTGCTCGGCGCCCACCGTGACCAGCGCTACCGCGCCGGCACATTGGCGCATCGCCTGCTTGAAGTCCTTCGCGTCCACCGTCACGCGGAAATCTCCCAGAATAGAAGCGGGTGCGGCACGATCGCGCCGCACCCGGCGCCAAGAGTCTAGCATGATCTCTTCGGAAAACCGCTATGCACTTTTCCGGATCATGCTTGCGTCAAGCCGCCTTCTTCGCGGAGCCGAGATGCGCAAGGCGCGGCATCACCTCGTTCTTCAGCAGCGAGAGCGAGTGGTGCCAGGCCTCGGCCTTGTGCTTGTAGTCGAAGCCGAACACGAGTAGCACGCCGAAGCCGCCGACCTCGTCGTAGATCTTCTCGATCTTCTCGGCGACCGTCGCGGGCGAGCCGACGATCCAGTTCCGCTTGGCGCAATATTCGACCGTGACGTCGCTGTCTGGCACATCGGGCGCGTGCTTCAGATAGTCCTTGAAGCCGAAATGCCCGAGCAACGGCAGGAAGTACTCGCTCATCATTCGGCCCATCATGTCGCCGGTCGAGAGCTTCCAGGCCTCTTCGTCGGTGTCGGCGACGAATACCTCGCGCACCAGGCGCCAGTCCTGGCGGTTTGGCTTGCGGCCGGTCTTGGCCGCCCCGATCTCGACCGAGTCCCAATGGCTCGAGACATAGGCCGGGTTGAGGTTGAGGCTCATCGGGATGAAGCCGCGCTCGCCGGCGAGCTTCAGCGTGTCCGAGTTCTTGGAAAGGCCAGCAACGCCGATCGGCGGATGCGGCGCCTGCAGCGGCTTGATATGAGGCTTGAGGAAGTCGAACATCGTGTCCGGCTTGGTCACCGTCCAGTACTTCCCCTTGTGGGTGAAGGGTGCAGGCTCGGTCCACAGCTTCAGGATGATCTCCAGCGCCTCGCGTGTCATGTCGCGGTTCTGCCCGCTCATGCCGTCGACGTTGAACATCGCCCAGTCGCTCGGTAGCCCGCTCGCCGCCACGCCGAAATTGAGCCGGCCTTCGGAGAGATGGTCGAGCATCGCGACGCGGTTGGCGAGCTCGGCCGGGTGGTGATAGGGCAACAGGAAGCCGCCCGGTCCGATGCGAAGCTTCTTGGTTTGCATCAAGGCCTGCGCGATCAAGAGGTCCGGCGTGGGATTGGGTTCCCAAGGCGCGGTGTGGTGCTCGCCGACCCAGGCCTCCTGGTAGCCAAGCTCGTCGAGCCAGCGCATGACCTGCAGGTCCCAGTCGTTGCCTTCCTTGAGGCCGCACTCCGGCGGATGCGAGGGCATCGTGAAATAGCCGATCTCCATGGGTTTCCTCATCTGATGTTGACGCGTCTTGTCGCGCGTTGACGGAGTTGAGTGACGAAGTGTCAGCAAGCGGTGTGCCAGCGCGGCGAAGCCTCAAATTCAAGAGAAAAGGCTGGTTTGCCCGCGCAATAGCCGGTATCTCGACGGGAGCCTGCCGGACATCGTCTCATATGTCGCGAGACGGCGTCTTGGCCATGAGACGAGGACGAGACTTGAAATGACCGAACCCGCCTATGTCGCGGTGGACTGGGGCACCAGCAGCTTCCGGCTCTGGCTGGTCGATCGCGCCGGTCAGGTGCTGGCCGAGCGCCGCAGCGGCGAAGGCATGCTGGCGGCGGCGAAGACCGGCTTTCCCGCGGTGCTGCAAGCGCATCTGGCCGCGGTCGAAGCGCCCGCGCATCTGCCGGTTCTGGTCTGCGGCATGGCCGGTGCCAAGACCGGCTGGGTCGAGGCCGGCTATGTCGACACGCCGGCACGGCTCTCCGCCGTCCTGCAACAGGCCGTGCGTGTCCCTGGCGAAGCGTGCGACATCCGCATCCTGCCGGGTATCGCCCAGCGCGATGCCAAGGCGCCGGACGTCATGCGCGGCGAGGAGACGCAGTTGCTCGGCGCGCTCGGCCTCGATGCCGCGGGCGAGGCGCTGGTCTGCATGCCCGGCACGCATTCGAAATGGGTTCGGGTGAAGGACGGCACGGTCGAGCGCTTTTCCACCTTCATGACCGGCGAGCTGTTCAGCGCTGTCTCGCGCGAGACGATCCTGTCGCTCGCAGTCGCCGGTGCTGATGACGCCGAAGACATCGCGAGCTTCAAGGCGGCCGTGAAGGCCGCATTCGCCGCCCCGGCCTTCGCCGCCAACCTGCTGTTCACCGCGCGGTCGCGCCAGCTTCTGTTCGGCGGCACGCCGGCCGCGGCGCGCGAGACGCTGTCGGGCACGTTGGTCGGCGTCGAGCTGGCGGCGGGCCTCTCCGGCACGGTGCCGCAAGCGGGCGTCCAGCTGATTGCCGCGGGGCGGCTTGCGGTGCTGTATCGGCTGGCATTCGAGGCGCTCTCGGTAACCGCAAATCCGGTCGATGCGGATGAAGCCGTCCGCCGCGGCCTGTCGATGGCGGCAGCCGCGATCTGGACGAAGTAGAAAGGACTGCGAGAGATGAGCGTTCCCTTTCCGCCGATGCAGCGGCCGCTGGTCGCGATCCTGCGCGGCATCAAGCCTGAGGAGACCGAAGCGATCGTCGGCGTCTTGGTCGAGGCCGGCATGACCGCGATCGAGATCCCCCTGAATTCACCCGATCCGTTCCGCTCGATCGCGCTTGCCGTGAAGCTCGCGCCATCAGGCGTGTTGATCGGCGCCGGCACGGTGCTGACGACGGCAGATGTCGATCGTCTCAACGATGTCGGCGGCAGGCTGATGGTGTCGCCCAATGTCGACACCGAAGTGCTGGCGCGCGCGCATCAGCATCGCATGGTGACCATGCCCGGCGTGTTCTCGCCGACCGAGGCGCTGCTGGCGGCGCGCGCGGGCGCGTCGGGCCTGAAATTCTTTCCGGCGAGCGTGCTCGGCGCTGCCGGCATCGCCGCGATCCGTGCCGTGCTGCCGGCAGGCGTGATGATCGCCGCCGTCGGCGGCGTCTCCGACCAGAATTTTGTCGAGTACATCAAGGGCGGGGTGACCGCCTTCGGGCTCGGCTCCAGCCTCTACAAGCCAGGCATGACGGCAACAGATGTCGCAGCCCGCGCAGAGGTGACAATTGCCGCTTACGATCGGGCAATTGAGAAAGATTGAGCCGACAATAAACTAGCCGTAATCCTGACTTGGTCTATTCTGCCATATGGTGGCGCGATGCCGACATGCGCGCATCGTGTTATGCGACTGGCTGAATCAGGAGACCGACATGGCGATCAACAACGTGGCCGATCTGTTCGTGGCAACGCTCGAACAGGCCGGGGTCAAGCGCATCTACGGCATCGTCGGCGACAGCCTGAACGCGCTCACCGAGGCGCTGCGCCGCCGCGGCACGATCGAATGGATTCATGTCCGGCACGAGGAGGTCGCGGCCTTCGCGGCGGCCGGCGAAGCCGAGATGACCGGGAGCCTCGCGGTCTGCGCGGGCTCCTGCGGCCCCGGCAATCTGCATCTGATCAACGGCCTGTTCGACGCGCATCGCAGCCGCGTTCCCGTGCTGGCGATCGCGGCGCAGATCCCGACCGCCGAGATCGGCGGCGGCTATTTCCAGGAGACGCATCCGCAAAACCTGTTCCGCGAATGCAGCCATTATTGCGAGCTGGTGTCGGACCCGAGCCAGCTGCCTTTCGTGCTGGAGAATGCAATTCGCGCGGCGGTCGGCTTGCGCGGCGTTGCCGTCGTCGCGATGCCCGGCGATGTCGCGTTCCGGAGTCCTCCGAAGCGCGCGCTGTCGACGACGCGTGGCCTTGCACTGGCTCCGCCGAAGGTCGTGCCGCAAGCGGATGAGCTGCAGGCGCTCGCGGATCTCCTCAACGGCGCCGAGCGCATCACGCTGTTCTGCGGCCGCGGCTGCGCCGGCGCGCATGCGCCTTTGATGCAACTCGCTGAAGCGCTGAAGAGCCCGATCGTGCACGCGCTCGGCGGCAAGGAGCATGTCGAATACGACAACCCCTATGACGTCGGCATGACCGGCTTCATCGGCTTCTCCTCGGGCTACGCCGCGATGCACGCCTGCGATGCACTGGTGATGCTCGGCACCGACTTCCCCTACAAGCAGTTCTTCCCTGATGATGCGAAGGTCGCGCAGATCGATATCCGCCCGGAGAATCTGGGGCGGCGCTGCAGGATCGATCTCGGTCTCGTCGGCGACGTCAAGCTCACCATCGAGGCGCTGCTGCCGCTGCTCAAGACGAAGACGCAGCGCAAGCATCTCGACGACGCCGTCGCGCATTACAAGAGGGCCCGCGAGGGCCTCGATTCGCTAGCCAAGGGCACGCCCGGAGCCAAGCCGATCCATCCGCAATATCTCGCCAAGGTCATCAGCGACCATGCCTCCGACGATGCCGTCTTCACCGCCGATGTCGGCACCCCGACGGTGTGGGCGGCGCGCTATCTCGACATGAACGGCCGCCGCCGGCTGATCGGCTCCTTCGTGCACGGCTCGATGGCCAATGCCATGCCGCAGGCGATCGGGGCGCAGGCTGCGCAGCCCGGGCGCCAGGTCATCTCGCTCTCCGGCGACGGCGGCTTCACCATGCTGATGGGCGACCTGATCACGCTGACGCAGGAGAAGCTGCCGGTGAAGGTGGTCGTCTTCAACAACGGCGTGCTCGGCTTCGTCGCGCTGGAGATGAAGGCGGCGGGCTTCGTCGACACAAATGTCGACCTGGAGAACCCGGATTTCGCCGCGATGGCGCGCGCGATGGGCATCTTTGCCAAGCGCGTCGAGGATCCCGGCGAGCTTCCGGGCGCGATGAAAGAGATGCTGGCGCACAATGGGCCGGCGCTGCTCGACGTCGTCACCGCCAAGCAGGAGCTGTCGATGCCGCCGACCATCACGGCCGAGCAGATCAAGGGCTTCAGCCTCTGGGTGCTCCGCGCGGTGATGAACGGCCGCGGTGACGAGGTGCTCGACCTCGCGAAGACGAACCTGTTGCCGCGGTGATATCAGCCGGCGCGGTGGTTCACCTCTCCCCGCCGAGGAGAGGTGAACGTCTGCCAGTGCAGCACGACGCCGATCAGCATCGCCGGCACGAAGCCGAGCGCGATCAGGAAATGCGGCAGCTGCTTCGGCGAGATGAGGGCGATGGCGATATCGGAGATCAGCCACAGCGCTGCGAACATCACCGCAAAATCCGTTCGCGGGCACCGCAGGTAATAGAACACGGCGGTGATGACGATGGCCGGGCCGATCGCGATGCCGATCATGATCGCGGTCAGCTCCTTCGGCGTCAGCGTGTCGAGCACCATCGATGCCAGCAGCCAGAGTGCGGCGAACATGGCAACGATGTCGAGCGGATGCCGCAATCCAATTCCTCTGGCGAAAGGCGCGCTATCGTTGGGGCCGGAGCTGCGGCCGTCAAGTCAAAATGGGCTTATTCCTCGTCACTTCCAGGCGTCGGGCGCAGCATGAAGTGACCGAAAGCGGTGGCGATCGGCCTCGTCGCATCGTCCTGCCAGGCCCGCGCCTCGAAGGCGACGATACGTCGGCCCTGCTTCACGATCGAGACGTCGGCAAACGTGTCGAGCGCGCGTCCGGAGCGCAAGTAGTTGACGGTGAGGCCGATCGGCTTGGGCGGTGCGCTAGCGCCGAGCTCCCGCGCCACGCCGATGATGGCGGTGGTCTCGAGGAAGGCGCCCGTCATGCCGCCATGGATCGCCGGCAGGATCGGATTGCCGATGATCTGCGGCGAGAACGGCATCGTCAGCGTGCCGTCATCGTTGACGCGGATGCCGAGCGCGCGCGCGAACGGGCTGCGCGCAAAGGGCCCGTCCGGATCCTCCGGCGCCTCCAGCGTCGGGATGCTGCGCGCATCCATCCGGCGGTCGGCGAGCATGTTGGTGCGGTTGGCGCCGATCATGAAGCAGGCGGTCGCGGTCGCGACCGGATCGTCCTCGGACTCCTGATAGGCGGTGGAGCGCACGAAGGCGATCGAGCGCGTGGTGCGGTAGCAGACCGAATGCGCTTTGATGTCGAGGCCGGGCGTTGCCGGCTTCTGGTAGTCGATGCGCAGATCCAGGGTCGCGATCGCGCGGGTGCCGTCGAGCGCAAGTTGCACCGCCATGCCGCAGCTCTCGTCCAGCATCGCGGTGACGACGCCGCCATGCAGCACGCCGGTCGCGGTGTCGCCGACGAAGACCGGTCGATAGGGCAGGCTGGACCAAGCCTCGCCAGGTGCGAACCGGTCGAGCTGGAGCCCGCTGATATGGCCGTAATCGGAGCGGCGGCCCTTGATGGCCTCGGCGAGTTCCTCGAAGGCAAGCGTGGTCGGCGTGGTGCTCATGGGGACCTTCTAGACCAGTGTCGGGCCTCGCGCAAAATCCCGAATGAGCCCCGCATGGGACGGTTTGGTCTCGACAGGGCGCGCCGAAGCGTCGATGTTGGGCGCTTCGTTCGTCGATGAACTGCAAGGAGCGCCCATGGCCGACCCCGAAACGCCCTCGACCGCCCAGGGGCCCGTCACCATTTCCACCTCCAGCGCCGAGCGGGCGCCGATCATCTATTTCGACGGCGCATCCTGCTTCGGTCACCACAACGGCGCGATCCAGATCGAGCTTGCCGCAAACCTGTTGATGCCGGTCGGCGCTGCCGTCAGGGTCGACGTGGTCCAGACCGCGCATCTGCGTTGCAGTGTCGCCGCAGCACTGGCACTGCGCGAAGCCCTCGAAAAGGCGCTCGCGATGTATCAGCAGGGTCAGAAGCAGCCGGTGGCGGAGGAGATACCGGCGGTCAAGAACTGAGGCTGTTGCGATCGCGTATCGATGCGATCGCACACTTGCTAAAGCGAGATCCATGCCACGGGCTCGCTGCAACCTCTCCCGCTTGCGGGAGAGGTCGCGCCGAAGGCGCGGGTGAGGGCTTTCTCCTCTAGGGGATTGTCCCATCGCGGAAACACCCTCTCCCCAGCCCTCTCCCGCAAGCGGGAGAGGGAGTGCACCTCCGCCGTAGCGATCGAACTGATCTCATCACGCTCTAGTAGCCTACATGCACCTTCGGTTTCTTGCCGCCGTTCCACTTGCCGTCGAGCGCGCGCTCGATCTGGGCGGCGAGCTGCAGCAATAGGCCGTCATTGGCCTGCTTGGCGATCGCCTGGATGCCGAGCGGCAGGCCGTGGTCCTGGCTTGCCATCGGCATCGAAATCGCCGGCATGCCGCAGAGATTGGCGAGCGGCGTGAAGGTGAAGAAGCGCCACAGATTGTCGAACCAGTCGCGCACATCAGGATTGTCCGAGATGGTGAGATATTCCCTGGTGCCGACCTTCGGCGTCGGCAGCGCCGTGATCGGCGTCAGGATCACGTCCCATTGCTCGAAGAAGCTGCCGAAGCCGCGCGAGGTCGTGTTGAACACGGCCTGCATCTTCGCCCGCTCGGCAAAGCTGGTGTGGCGCCCGGCTTCCCAGATGCGGATGTTCATCGGCTCGATCAGATCCTCCGGCGGCTTTTCCAGTCCGCGCGCAGCGAGCATGTTGGAGATCACCACCGCGAAGTTCGAGATGTAGCAGGTGGTCTGCGCCTCGAAGGCGGCCGGGAGGTCGATCTCCGGCAGCGCATAGTCGACGTGATGGCCGAGGCCTTCGAGGAAGCGTCCGGCCTTCTCCAGCTCGGCAGCGAGCTCGGGCGTCGCGGTGTAATTGCCCCATGTGTGCGACAGCGCGATGCGAAGCTTGCCGGGATCGCGCTTGATCATCTCGCAATAAGGCTGCGCCGTGGTCCAGAACGGCATGAACTCGCCGGGCGCAGGCCCGCGCGCATGATCGACGAAGGCGGCAGTGTCGCGCACCGAGCGCGACTGGCAGCCCTGGATCGAGACGAGGCCGGTCAGGTCCGACATGTGCGGCGCGAGCGAGAACACGCCGCGCGAGACCTTCAGGCCGATATTGCCGTTGACGCCGGCGGGAATGCGGATCGAGCCGCCGCCGTCGGTCGCATGCGCGATCGGCACCACGCCCGCGGCCACCATCGCCGCGCTGCCTGCCGATGAGCCGCAGGTGGTGTAGTCCGTATTCCAGGGATTGCGCGTGACGTAGACGGCAGGATTGTCGGCCGACGAGCACACGCCGAATTCTGGCGTCGTGGTGCGACCGATCAGGTTGAGCCCCGCCTGACGGAATTTGCCGGTGAGGAACGTATCGGCGCTCGCGCGATTGCCGCGCATCAGCAGCGATCCCATCTCCTGCAGCCGGCCCTTCATGGTCGGTCCGAGGTCCTTCATCAGGAAGGGCAGACCGGCGAACGGACCTGCGAGATTGGCGCCGTCCTTGGCGGGATCGGCGATCACGTCCTCGAACAGCTCGACCACGCCGGACAGCGCTGGATTGACCTTGGCAACGCCCGCGGCGGCCTGGCGCGCCAGCTCCTTCGCCGTCAACTCGCCCTTGCGAACGCGCCCCGCCAGCGCGACGCCATCGTGCTGTGCCCATTCATTCCAGCTCATCGGCAAAGTCATGAAGTCAAATCCCCTTAAGGCCGCGGCGTCACCTTTTTCGCAACGGCCCGCGTGAATCAACCGAGGCGCCACGAGGGGCAGGGTTGCGCCCGGCGGAGAGGTCGGGCTGCCGGCTATCAATCCGACAGTCGTGCGATCGCTGCAACCGGGCCGCCGCCGGCCGGCCCCTGATGCTCGGCGCCGCCGGACACGTAGACCGCGCCGGTGCCGGCAAGGCCCGCGATCAGGCCGCCGACCGCTGCGCGGGCGTGGCGTGTCGAGCTGATGTCAGTGTCTTCAAGCATGGTGTGGCGGAAGCCGCGCACGGTGCCGTCCGGCGAGGCCTCAGCCTTGGCGAAGATGTTGACGAGCGTGCGGCCCGCGGTGGTTTGCGGCGCAGCGCCGAGCCCGACACTGTTCAACGCCGATAGCACCGCCGCGGCGTCGATCGCATCCTCCATCACGGCATGGCCGATCTCGAACTCACTCGCTGAAGATGCCGAGTTGCCGAGCACGATGACGACGTTATGCATCAGCTCGATCCCCGACGAGGTCGAGGCCACCTTGGAGAACAGATCATAGCGCCGCAGCACGTCCTCATCGTCGAGGTCGGAGCCGATCTCGCCGAGCGCGACCGCAACGCCGAGCGCGGACGCGCCGCGCGAATAGGCCATTGAGCTGTAAGCGCTTGTCGTTGCCGTTGTGTTGCCGCGGGCGTTCGCCGCCGCAGCGCGCTCGCTGGTCAGCAGCGGGCACTTGATCTGAACGAAATGAACGTCCGCGGGATCGTTGATGCCGGCATCGGCCATTGCGGACTGCACGGCCTTCGCTGTCTCGGCGATTTGCGCGGCGCGGCCGAGTTCCTCGGGCAAGAAGTCCCGCGTGTGCGCCATGCCGATGCTGAGGCGCTTGCCGGAAAGGCCTGCCGGGCGCTCGGCCTCGCTGCGCGTGAACACCGTGATGTGCGGGCTCAGCACGCCCTCGGTGCCGCCGGACATCACGAAGGCGATACGCTGCTCGACTGCCTCCGCCGACAGGCCAAGCTTGGGTGCCAGCGCCGTACATAGCGCGGCCACCGCGTATTCCCGGGTAAAATCGTTGACGCCGCCGTTACCCTCGGTCTTGCCGAGAACGGCGAGGATCGAGGTGGGATCGATCGCGCCGGAGCCGATCAAGTCCATCAGGCCGGAGACGTCGCCGGGTCCCGTGGTGGCGATCCTGAAGACGCCGACCGATGTGGTACGCATGATTGGTCCTCGTGCGGAGAGTTCATTGGCCCGGCGGGAACAAGCAGGCGCGGAACGCGGGGCCGATGTCAAGTCGCCGCGCCCCCACGAATGTGGCGAGATCGCATCGGTCGGGCAAAAAATCCTCTGTCGACGGTTGCGCACCGCACCTTGATGAATCAACCTTGGTTGGTCCATAAGCGGCGTCCCGCGGCCGGTGGTTCGCCCCTGCGCCCGCGTGCTTGGATTAGAGGGAATCTCGCGTGGCAAACATCAACCAGAAAATTGCGCAGGAGCTTGGGGTTCGCGCCGAGCAGGTCGAGGCGGCGGTGACACTGCTCGACGGCGGCGCCACGGTTCCCTTCATCGCCCGCTACCGCAAGGAAGCGACCGGTGCGCTCGACGACGCGCAATTGCGAACTCTGGAGGAGCGCCTGGTTTACCTGCGCGAGCTCGAGGATCGCCGCAAGGCCATTCTCGAATCGGTCCGCGAGCAGGGCAAGCTCGATGCGGCCCTCGAGGCCTCGATCATGGCCGCTGACAGCAAGGCTCGCCTCGAGGACATCTATCTGCCGTTCAAGCCGAAGCGCCGCACCAAGGCGGAGATCGCCAAGGAAGCCGGCCTTGAGCCGCTCGCCAACCAGCTTATGGCTGAGCCCGGCAATGATCCGAAGGTCGTGGCGGAAGGCTTCATCAACGCCGAGAAGGGCGTCGCTGACGCCGCTGCCGCGCTCGACGGCGCCCGCGCCATCCTGGTCGAGCGCTTCGACGAGGACGCCGATCTGATCGGCGCCCTGCGCGAGGAGATGTGGACCAATGCGCGCATGGCCTCCAAGGTGCGCGACGGCAAGAAGACCGAGGGCGAGAAGTTCGCCGACTATTTCGATTTCTCCGAGCCGCTGACAAAACTGCCCTCGCACCGCATCCTCGCGATGTTCCGCGGCGAGAAAGAAGAAATTCTCGACCTGCAAATTCAGCCCGAGGCCGAGGCGCCGCCGCCGGGCGTGCCGAGCGCCTATGAATTGAAGATCATGAAGCGGTTCGGCATTGCCGATCTCAAGCGTCCCGGCGACCGCTGGCTGATCGATACCGTGCGCTGGGCCTGGCGCACCAAGATCCAGGTGCATCTCAATATCGATCTGCGCATGCGGCTGTGGAATTCGGCCGAGACCGAGGCCGTGCGCGTGTTCGCCTCGAACCTGCGTGACCTCCTGCTGGCCGCGCCCGCCGGCACCCGCGTCACCATGGGGCTCGATCCCGGCTACCGCACCGGCGTGAAGGTCGCCGTCGTCGATGCCACCGGCAAGGTGGTCGACACCACCGCGATCTATCCGCACGAGCCGCAGCGGCAATGGAACGAGTCGCTGGCGACGCTCGGCCGGCTCGCAATCAAGCACCGCGTCGAGCTGATCGCGATCGGCAACGGCACCGCCTCGCGCGAGACCGACAAGCTCGCCACCGAGCTGGTCAAGGGTCTGCCTGAGCTGAAGATGAACAAGATCGTGGTGTCGGAAGCCGGCGCGTCCGTCTATTCGGCCTCGGCCTTCGCCTCGGAGGAGCTGCCCGGCCTCGACGTCACCCTGCGCGGCGCGGTGTCGATCGCGCGGCGCCTGCAGGATCCGCTCGCCGAGCTCGTCAAGATCGAGCCGAAGGCGATCGGCGTCGGCCAGTATCAACACGACCTCGGCCAGGCCAAGCTCGCCAAATCGCTCGACGCCGTGGTGGAGGATTGCGTGAACGCGGTCGGCGTCGACGTCAACACCGCCTCCGCGCCGCTGCTGGCGCGCGTGTCGGGTGTCGGCTCCGGCCTCGCCCAGAGCATCGTGGCGCATCGCGACGCCAATGGTCCGTTCAAGTCGCGCAAGGCGCTCAAGGACGTGCCGCGGCTCGGGCCGAAGGCGTTCGAGCAGTGCGCGGGCTTCCTGCGTATCCTCGGCGGCGAGGATCCGCTCGATGCCTCCGGCGTGCATCCAGAAGCCTATCCCGTGGTGCGCCGGATTCTCGAAGCGACCAGGAGCGACATCAAGGCGCTGATCGGCAACAGCGACGTCGTGCGCACGCTGAAGCCGAAGGATTTCGTCGACGAGACCTTCGGTCTGCCGACCGTCACCGACATCCTTCGCGAGTTGGAAAAGCCCGGTCGCGACCCGCGCCCTGCGTTCAAGGCGGCGGTGTTCAAGGAAGGCGTCGAGGAGATCAAGGATCTCAAGAAGGGCATGATCCTCGAGGGCACCGTGACCAACGTCGCCGCCTTCGGCGCCTTCGTCGACATCGGCGTGCACCAGGATGGCCTCGTGCACATCTCGGCGATGTCGAGGACCTACATCAAGGATCCGCGCGAGGTGGTGAAGCCCGGCGACATTGTCAAGGTGAAGGTGCTGGACTTCGAGGTCGCCCGAAAGCGCATCTCGCTGACGCTTCGCCTCGACGACGAGGTCGGGCCTAAGAAGGACGCCCCCGGCATGCAGCGCGACAACAATCAGCGCAACGCAAGCCGCATGACGTCGGCGGCGCCGCGCAAGCAGGAATCTTCTGGCGGCGGCGCGCTCGCCGAAGCGCTGCGCCGCGCGGCGGAGAAGAACGGCGGCAAGCGGGTGTAGCGGCTGAGCGGCGCCGTTAGGGCTGTCAAAGCTCGACGCGCCGCGGCGCGCCGCATGCGCCACCGCATCGGTGCGGCCGGTGGCGTCGAGCTTGTCGAGCAACGAGCCGACATGGAATTTCACGGTGTGCACGGAGATGCCGAGCTGCCGTGCGATCATCTTGTTGGAGGCGCCCTCGGCCATCAGCGCGAGCACGTCGAGCTCGCGCTGCGTCAGCGCGATGTCCGCAGGCATGATGCGCGTATCGCGGGCGACGATCGTTGCGGCGGGCTGCTCGCCGGGCGCTGCGAGGCGAAGCCCGGCGACATTGCCGAGCAGGGCCGCGAGGCGATCGGCGAGGGCGGAATCGTCGATCTCAAGCGACAGTACGATCTCGGCCGTCTTGTCCTCGCTCACGCCTCCGGCCTTTCGCCGACCGTGACCTTGAAGCTGACCGGCTCGCCGCCACGGTGCACGGCGAGGTCGACCACCGCGCCGACGCTCGCAGGTCCCAGCGTCCGCGACAGCGCGCGCACGCCCGACAGCTTCTGGCCGTTGACCGCCACGATCACGTCGCCCTGGCGGATGCCGGCCGCGGCCGAAGGTCCGGCCTTGTCGACATTCATCACCATCGCGCCGATACCGTCGTCGAGCCGCACCGGCTGCAGCCCGAGGCCGAGATAACCGCGTGCGATGCGGCCGCGCGCCTCGAGCTGGGGCGCGACACGCTCGATCGTCGCGGTCGGGATCACCAGCACGCGCCGCGGCCCGAGCACGGCCATGCCGAAGGCTTTGCCCGATGCATCGAGCGCGAGGCCGCCCTGCTGGCTGCCGCGCAGGCGGACGTCGAGCTCGATCCGCGCATCGATGTCGCCGCCGCGCAAGGAACGCCAGCTCTTTCCGGATGCCGATACCATTCCAAGCGCCGCACTCGGTGTCTCCCGGTTGGTCGTGACCACGATCGACAATGTGCCCAGCGGCGGGACTGTACTTCCGAGCTTGACCGGCGCGACGGCGGCCTCCGTGCGCAACAGCGCGATATCGGTCGTGTGGTCACGGCCGACGATCGTGGCAGCGACCCGACTACCGTCGGCGAGGCCGATCTCGACTTCGCCCTCCTCGGCCAGCGCCTCGTCGGCGGTGACGATGAGGCCGGGCTTCCACGCAAAGCCGGTCGCGCGAGCGCGATGCGAATGCACGGAGACGACGGACGGCGCGGTGCGCGCCACAATGTCCGCGAGCGCGGACGACAGTGAGGGTAGGGGACTAAGATCAGTCATGGCGGGCTCCCGTAAGCTGTCCTCAATCTGGGATGCCGCGGGCGATTGCGAAACTGGCCGGGTGGCCAGGACCAGGACGGCCTCCGCAAGACCACGGCCGACGAATATGTGATTGGGAGCGCCTCACGGGAACGTGTAGCAATCCCAAAATTGGGCCATTTGGCCTCGAGGATTTCCAGCGAGCCCGACCGATGACCATCGACTTGACCCGCCGCACCCTGCTGCAGCTCGCCGGCGCCACCTCGCTCGCCATGGCCGCCGCAGCCGCGGCCCGTGCCGAGGGCACAGCGCAGGGCGGCGGCCCCACCTTTGCCAGCCGTACGCCGATGCGGGTCGGCATGGTGACGCTGCGGGTGAAGAGCCTCGACAAAGTCGCAGATTATTACCGCGATGTGATCGGGCTCACCGTGATGGAGCGCTCGGCGGCCACAGCCAAGCTCGGCACATCAGGCCTCACGCTGCTGGTGCTGGAGGCCCGTCCCGAAGCCGCGATTGAATCGCGCAGCGCCGCAGGCCTCTACCATACCGCCTTCCTGATGCCGACCCGCAAGGATCTGGCGCGCTGGCTGGTTCATGCCGCCTCGCACCGCGTGCCGTTGTCGGGCTTTGCCGATCATCTCGTCTCCGAATCCGTCTATCTCGACGACCCCGAAGGCAACGGCATCGAGGTCTATGCCGACCGCGACCCCTCGCAATGGCAATGGAGCGAGGGTAGCGTGAAGATGGCGACCGACGAGCTCAACATTCCCGACCTGTTGTCGCTCACCAATACGCGCGTTCCCGATTATGCCAAGGCGCCGGACGGAATGCGCATCGGCCACATGCATCTGCGCGTCGGCGATCTCGCCCAGGCCGAGAGCTTCTATCACGGCACCGTCGGCCTCGACCCGACTCGTCGCCGCAGCGGCGCCGCGTTCCTGGCGTCGGGCCGCTATCACCATCACCTCGGCATGAATGTCTGGCAGAGCCAGGGCGCCGGCCAGCGCGACGAGTCCACGACCGGTCTTGCCTGGTTCTCGCTGGTGATGGCGAAGCCGGAGCTGCTCGCCGCGCAGGAAGAACGGCTGCGCAAAGGCGGTGTGAAGGTCACGGCGCTTGCGGACGGGGTGGAGGCGATCGATCCCTGGGGCACGCGGGTGCGTCTGCTCAGGGTTTGATCGCCGGCGCCGGCATTGGTAATAGCCGTCAGCCGCAAACCAATCGACCGGGATCCGCGCCGCATGTCCGAATTCCACGGTGTCTTTCCGTATCTCGTCTCGCCCATCGATGCCGACGGCACGGTGCGAACCAACGTGCTGGCAAAACTCTGCGACGACCTGATCGGCGCCGGCGTGCACGGGCTGACGCCGTTGGGCTCGACCGGCGAATTCGCTTACCTGAACGCCGCGCAACGCATGGCGGTCGTGCAGACCACGATTGAGGCCGCGCAGGGGCGCGTGCCTGTTATCGCCGGCGTCGCCTCGACCGCAACGGCGGATGCGGTGGCGCAGGCGAAAGCCTGCCAGAAGTGTGGGGCCGACGGCATCCTTGCGATTTTGGAGGCGTATTTCCCCCTGGCCGATGCGCAGGTCGAATCCTATTTCCGCGCCATTGCCGATGCCGTCGACATTCCCGTCGTCATCTACACCAATCCGCAATTCCAGCGCTCCGATCTCACGCTCGACGTCATCGCGCGCCTCGCCGAGCATCCGCGCATCGGCTACATCAAGGATGCCTCGACCAACACCGGTCGGCTGCTCTCGATCATGAACCGCTGCGGGGACTCCTTGCGCGTGTTCTCCGCCTCCGCCCACATTCCGGCGGCGGTGATGCTGATCGGCGGCCGCGGCTGGATGGCGGGACCTGCCTGCATCATCCCGCGCCAGAGCGTGATGCTCTACGATCTATGCACGGCCGGCCGCTGGGACGAGGCCATGGCGCTGCAGCGGCGGCTGTGGCGGATCAACGAAGCCTTCGCCCGTTTCAATCTCGCGGCGTGCATCAAGGCCGGCCTTGCGATCCAGGGCTATGACGTCGGCGGCCCCGTCCCGCCGCAGGCGCCACTGACGGCGGATGCGCGCAAAATCGTGGAAACGGCGCTGCGCGAGCTGGAATAGCTCGCCACGCGGCAATATGCCCCGGCATCCGTGCCGGGCGCAAAATGGTCCATACCTGACCGAGAAACTTCCGCGCGTTTGCGACGTTGCTGCGTAAGCGAGATCCTGCCACTTCATGCATGTGCATCTCACAGCCCGCATTCAGCACAAGACACGGTGATCACCCAATGAATCGTCGCTATGCGATTGCCGCGGCAGCCTTCGCCGCCCTGCTGGTCGCGGTCACGGCCGCGAAGATCCTGCATGTCCCCGTCTCGTATGTCCCATGGGCCGCGCCCTCCGCACGTGCCGTCGAGCAGCGCGGGCCGCTGTGGGACGGCGAGAAGGCAACCATCGACATCTTCGAGCGCGTATCGCCGTCGGTCGTTCAGGTTGCGGCCAAGTCGGCGGCAAGTCCCCTCATGGGCGAGGAGAGCCAGGCCGGCGGCGGTGCTTCCGGCACGGGATTTGTCTGGGACCGCGACGGCCACCTGGTGACGAACAATCATGTTGTCGCCAATGGCGGCGAGATCGCCGTGCGCTTTGCCTCGGGTGAGGTGGCCCAGGTCGACCTGGTCGGCACGGCGCCCAATTACGATCTCGCGGTGTTGCGCATCCGCAGCGTGCGCCAGCTTCCAGCGCCGATCGCTCTCGGCAGTTCGAGCGACCTGAAAGTCGGACAATCCGCTTTCGCGATCGGCAATCCCTTCGGGCTGGATCAGTCGATGACTTCCGGCATCATCAGCGCGCTCAAGCGCCGGCTCCCGACCCATGGCGGCCGGGAGATCGCGAACGTCATCCAGACCGATGCCGCGATCAATCCCGGCAATTCGGGCGGGCCGCTATTGGATTCCGCCGGCCGGCTGATCGGCGTCACGACTGCGATCATCTCGCCCTCCGGATCGAACGCCGGCATCGGCTTCGCGGTGCCGGTCGATGTCGTGAACCGGATCGTGCCCGAGCTGATCCGCAACGGCCGCGTGCCGACGCCGGGCATCGGCATCGTGGCCGCCGGCGAGGATGTGTCGACCCGGCTTGCTGTCGAAGGGGTGATCGTGGTGCGGACGGCCCCCGGCAGTCCTGCCGAGCGGGCGGGGATTCGCGGCGTCAACTTTTCCACGGGAGCGGTCGGAGACATCATCACCGCGGTGGAAGGCAAGCCGGTGCGGCGCCTTGCCGACCTGACCGATGCGCTCGAGCAGGCCGGGGCCGGAAAGACCGTTCGGCTCACGGTCAAGCGCGGCTCGGACACCCGTGACGTGAATGTGAGCATTGTCGATATCGACAGGTCCTAGCCGCCCAATCCGCCCCTGCAAGGGGCTCTGACGCGCATCGCAGATGTGCCGGGGCTCGGTTGTCTGGCGCGCAAAATCGGTTAAAACCGCCGCCGTCGTTTTTCCCGATCTCGAGGATACAGCGGAATGAACATTCTTCCCGGCAATTTGCGTTTCGGAGCGGGGCAGCCCGTCAAGCGTTTGGAAGACCAGAGGCTGCTCACCGGGAAGGGACAGTTCATCGACGATAAGCCGGCCGACGGCGCGCTGTGGTTGCACGTGCTGCGCTCGCCGCACGCCCACGCCAAGATCGTCTCGATCGACACCAGCGCCGCGGCTTCGATGCCGGGCGTTGCCGCGATCTACACCGGCGCGGACTTGGTCAAGGACGACATCGGCACCATCCCGACGCTGAACATCTTCAAGCGCCCGGACGGCAAGCCGATGACCGTGCCGCCGCGCCGGCTGCTCGCCCATGAGGTCGTCCGCTATGCCGGCGAGGCCGTGGCCGCGGTGGTGGCCTCCTCGCGCGTGGAGGCGCAGAGCGCGGCCGAGGCGATCGCGGTCGAATACGATGTGCAGCCCGCGGTGGTCGATCCCGTCGAGGCGGTGAAATCAGGCGCGCCCGTGGTGTGGCCGGAGGCGCCCGACAACATCGTCGGCGCCATGAGCTACGGCGATGCCGCCAAGGTCGACGAGGCCTTTGCCAAGGCGGCGCACACCGTCGAGCTCGATATCGTCAGCCAGCGTCTCGTTCCGTCCGCGATGGAGCCGCGCTCGACCATTGCCGAGATCGACAAGAAGTCCGGCCGTCTCCTGCTGCACGTGCAGTCGCAGACGCCGGCCTCGACCCGCGACGTGCTGGCGGAAGCCGTGCTGAAGCGTCCCAAGGACAGTGTCCGCGTGCTGGTCGGCGACATCGGCGGCGGCTTCGGCCAGAAGACCAATCTCTATCCCGAGGACGGCATCGTCGCCTATGCCGCGACCAAGCTGAACAAGAAGATCCGCTGGCGCGGCGACCGCACCGACGAGTTCGTCGGCGGTACCCACGGCCGTGATCTCACGTCCACGGCGTCCTTCGCGCTGGATGACAAGGGCAAGGTGCTGGCCTATCGCGTCAAGTCGATCGGCTGCACCGGGGCCTATTCCTCGGGCGCGGCCAACATCATCCCGCTGGTGCTCGGGCCATTCGTGCAGACCGGCGTCTACGATCTGCCGCTGGTGCATTTCGAGGTGAAGTCGGTGATGACCCACACCGCGCCGGTCGGGGCCTATCGTGGCGCCGGCCGCCCCGAGGCGGTGTTCATCGTCGAGCGCCTGTTCGACGCCGCTGCGCGAAAAATCGGCATGGACCCGCGCGCGATCCGCAAGGCCAATTACATCAAGCCGGCGCAGCTGCCCTACACCAATGCGGCCGGCCAGGTCTACGATTCCGGCGCCTTCGCGCACATGCTCGACCGCGCCGTGAAGCTCGCCGACTGGGACGGCTTTGCAGCGCGCAAGAAGGCGGCGAAGAAGAAGGGCCTGCTCTACGGCCGCGGACTCACCTCCTACATCGAGTGGACCGGCGGCCGCGCTCACACCGAGAAGGTCAGCCTGCACGCGACCTCGCAAGGGCGCGTCGTGCTGCATTCCGGCACCATGGCGATGGGGCAGGGGCTGCAGACCACCTACACCCAGATGATCTCCGACACGCTTGGCATTGCCATGGACAAGATCGACGTGGTCCAGGGCGACACCGATCTCGCCATGGGCTTCGGCAGCGTCGGCTCGCGCTCGCTGTTCGTCGGCGGCACCGCGGTTGCGGTCTCCTCGAATGACTTGATCCAGAAGGCGCGCGAGAAGGCCGCGAACGTGCTGGAGACTTCGGTCGAGGATATCGAATATCAGGGCGGCATGCTCACCGTGGTCGGCACCGACCGCCGCATCAGCCTGTTCGATCTCGCCGAGAAGGAGAGCGGCGCCAGGCTCAGCGTCGATTCCGAAGGCGAGGTCGATGGTCCCAGCTGGCCGAACGGCACGCATATCTGCGAGGTCGAGATCGACCCCGAGACCGGCGTCTCCAAGGTCGTGCGCTACACCACGGTCGACGACGTCGGCGTCGCCGTGAACCCGATGCTGGTCACCGGCCAGATCCATGGCGGCGTCGCGCAAGGCATCGGCCAGGCGCTGTATGAAGGCGTGTCGTATGATGCCGACGGCCAGCTGCTGACGGCGAGCTACCAGGATTACTGCATCCCGCGCGCGGACGACGTGCCGCCGATCGTAGTGACGCTGGATGATTCCGCGCCCTGCCGCACCAATCCGCTCGGCGCCAAGGGCTGCGGCGAATCCGGCGCCATCGGCGGCCCGCCCTGCGTCACCAACGGCGTGATGGACGCGCTCGCCGAGCTCGGCATCACCCAGCTGAACACGCCCCTGACGCCGCAGAAGATCTGGCAGGCGATCCGGGACGCGAAGGCGGCGGGATAGGTGCGCTAGCTGTTGCGCAGGCTATTGCACCAAACTCAGCTCGTCGTCCCGGGGCGCGCAAAGCGCGAGCCCGGGACCCATAACCACAGGAAGTGGTTGTCGTGCGAAGCTGGCAACTCCGAGTCCCCATAACCACATCTTCCTGTGGTTATGGGTCCCCGCCTTCGCGGGGACGACACCGAGCGAGTGGCTCTATCCACGCCAGCCCGCCCGTCAAATCCCCAGCATCATCTTCGCGATGATGTCGCGCTGGATCTCCGAGGTGCCGCCGAAGATGGTGTAGGCGCGGCCGTTGAGATATTCCGGCATCACCGTCAGCATCTCCTCAGGGGTCGCCGGCTCGTGGTTGAGCTTGTAGAGCGGGCGCATCGGCTCGACGGCGAGGGCGTCATGGCCGATCACGTCGGCCCCTAACCGCGTCACGGCCTGGCGGATCTCGCTGTTGCGCAGCTTCAGGATCGACGACACCGCGCCGGGATTCTGGCCGGTCTGGAGTGCCGAGAGCACGCGCAGCTCCGTCATCTCGAGCGCGTCGATGTCGACCTCGACCTCGGCAATCCGCGTCGCGATGTCGGGGCTGTCGATGGCGCGGCCCGTGAGGTCGGACTCGGCAAGATCGGCAACCGCCTTCAATCCTTCGCGCAGCTTGGCCGAGGCGATGCCCGCGCCGCGCTCGAACTCGAGCAGATATTTGCCGTAGGTCCAGCCCTTGCCTTCCTCGCCGACGCGGTTGGCGACGGGCACGCGGACGTCGTCGAAGAACACCTGGTTGACCTCGTGGTCGCCGCCGATGGTGAGGATGGGACGGATGGTGATGCCCGGCGTCTTCATGTCGATCAGGATGAAGCTGATGCCGTCCTGCTGCCGCGGCCCATCGCTGGTGCGCACCAGCGCGAACATGCGGTTGGCGTGATGGGCGTGCGTGGTCCAGATCTTGGTGCCGTTGATGATGTAGTCGTCGCCGTCGCGCACCGCGCGCGTCTTGAGGGACGACAGATCTGAGCCGGAGCCCGGCTCGGAATAGCCCTGGCACCAATAATCCTCGCCGGAGAGAATCCGCGGCAGGTAGAAATTCTTCTGCTCGGGGCTGCCGAAGCCGATGATGACGGGCCCGACCATCTTCACGCCCATCACGTTGACGTTGGGCACGCCGGCGCGGGCGCATTCAGTCTCGAAGATCCAGCGCTGCGCCGGCGTCCAGTCGGGGCCGCCATATTCGACCGGCCAGCCCGGCGCGCCCCAGCCTTGGGCGTGCAGCGCGCGCTGCCAGGCCATGCCGATGTCGGGATCGGAGAACACCGATGGCGTCAGCGCGGTCGCGCGCTTCATTTCCTCGGTGAGATTCTTGGCGATGAAGCCGCGCACCTCGCTCTGGAAGGCGCGCTCCTCGGCATTGAACGACAGGTCCATGATGCGCTCCTTGTTAAGCAGAGATGGCCCTGCGGCTCACCTCGGCGTGGCGGGCATAGTGATGCGCGCTGCCGCCGAACAGCGTGTCGAACGCGACGAGGCGCTTGAAATAGGCGCCGACCTCAAGCTCCTCGGTGACGCCCATGCCGCCATGGAGCTGGATCGACTGCTCGCCGACGAAGCGCGCGCATTTGCCGATCTTCGCCTTCGCGCCCGAGGCTGCCCGGGCACGCTCGATCGGCGCGCTATCGGCCTTCAACGCCGCGCGCAGCGCCATCGAGCGGGCCTCGTCCACCTGCATCGCCATGTCGGCGAGGCGGTGGCGGATCACCTGGTTGGCGGAGAGCGGCCGGCCGAATTGTTTTCGGATCTTGGTGTAGTCGAGCGTGGTGTCGAGCAGCGTCTGCATGATGCCGACAGCTTCCGCACCGAGCGCGGCCATGGCGCGATCGATCGCCCATTCGATCGCGGGCACGGCGTCGCTGCCGTCGCCGAGCAGGGCGTCTTCCGGCAGATGCGCGTCGAACAGCTCGATGTTGCAGGCGCGTCCGCCGCCGAGACGCGGATAATCACTGATGACGAGGCCTGACGTCGTCGCCTGCACGAGGAACAGGCCGATCCGGCCCGAGGGGCCCCGATGATCGTGGATATGGGCGGAGACGATGATCTCGTCGGCGGCATGTCCGTCGAGCACGGCGATCTTGCTGCCGGAAAGGCGCCAGCCTTGTCCGGTCTTGTTGGCGCTGGTCGTGACCTTGGCAAGATCGAACCGGGCGGCGCGCTCCGAATGCGCCAGGGCAAGCTTCAGTGATCCGTCCGCCACCTTGGGCAGGCTCGCCTGCTTCTGCTCGCTGGTGCCGCATCTGGCGATCAGCGCGGCCCCGAGCACGACTGTTGCGACATAAGGTTCAGAAACCAGGCCCCGGCCGAAGGCCTCCATCAAGATGCCGATGTCGACCGCGCCGCCGCCGAGCCCGCCGAACTCTTCCGGAAGCGGCAGCGCCAGCCAGCCAAGCTCGGCGAACTGCTTCCAAACGGCCGGGCTGAAGCCGAGCGGATCATTCGCGATTCTGCGGCGGTGCTCGGCATCGTAGCTCTCGGCCACGAAACGTTCCGCGCTTTCGCGCAGCAACTTTTGCTCGTCACTGAGATTGAGATCCATCGCGTCTACTCCGCGGCGGCCGGCGGCTTGCGCACGGAGGGATGCAGGCCGGATGGATCGACGATCATGCCGAACTCCTGGAGATTGTGCGCGTGGCAGAGCTGATGCAGCGCGAAGGCCTGGTCGATCGCAGCCGGCTGGCCCATGACGTCGACCGAGCGGTTGACCGCCTCCTTGGTCAGCTTCAGCGCGAAGGACGGTTTTGTTGCGATCCTTCGCGCCAGCTCCAGCACGCGCGACGACAGCTCGGCGCGCGGCACGATTTGGTTGACCATGCCGAGCTGGTGCGCCTCCTGCGCGCTCCAGCTGTCGGCGGTGAACAGGAACTCCTTGGCCTTGCGTGGTCCCAGCTCCCAGGGATGCACGAACCATTCGACGCCGCACACGCCCATGGTGACGACGGGATCGCAGAACTGCGCATCGTCGCTGGCGACGATGAGGTCGCAGGCCCAGGCCAGCATCAAGCCGCCGGCGATGCACTTGCCATGCACCTCGGCAATGGTCGGCTTTGCCAGATTGCGCCAGCGCCGGGTGATCTGGAGATAAATTTCCTGCTCGCGGGCGAACCGGCCATGGGCGTTCGGCTCGGCAAAGCCACCCCAATTTCCGATCGGCGGGAAATCGACCCCAGCGGTATTCTTGTCTCCGGGGCGCAGGTCGTGGCCGGAGGAGAAGTGCGGCCCGTTGCCTGCGAGAATGATCACCTTGACCGCATCGTCCAGCACCGCCGCGTCGAAGGCGGCGTTGAGGTCGTAGGTCATTTGCAGGTTCTGCGCGTTGCGCGCCTCGGGCCGGTTCATCACGACACGGACGATCGCCGGCTCAGGCCGTTCCACGAGGATGGTCTCGAACGAGGACATCGCGTTCCCCCTGGTGTTTCCGCTCTTGTTTTGCCGGAGTTGACTATGTCGGCCGGTGCGAGGCAAGAGGCTTGCGTCAGCCTGCTGCTTTTCTCAGGCGCGCAATCTGATAGTTTGCGCCGGATTCCACCGGGAGAAATTTAATGCGCAAGATCCTGACCGTGCTGGCCGCCCTGGCCTCGCTGAGCCTGACCAATTGCGGCTACAACGCGATCCAGAGCGAGGACGAGCAGATCAAGGGCAATTGGTCCGAGGTCGTGAACCAGTATCAGCGGCGCGCCGATCTCGTGCCCAATCTCGTCAACTCGGTGAAGGGCTTTGCCCAGCAGGAGAAGGACGTGCTGCTCGGCGTCACCAATGCACGCGCCAAGGTCGGCAGCATTCAGGCGACGCCGGAGGTGCTGAACGATCCCGCCGCGTTCCAGAAATTCCAGGCCGCGCAGAGCGAGCTCTCCAGCGCGCTGTCGCGCCTCCTGGTCGTCACCGAGAACTATCCGCAGCTGAAGTCCGATGCCCTGTTCAAGGACCTGATGTCGCAGCTCGAGGGCACCGAGAACCGCATCACGGTGGCGCGCAACCGCTACATCAAGGCGGTGCAGGATTATAACGTCACCGTCCGCTCGTTCCCGACCAATCTCACCGCGATGGCGTTCGGCTACAAGGAGAAGCCGAACTTCTCTGTCGAGAACGAGAAGGCGATCTCGACCGCGCCGAAGGTGGACTTTAACGCGGCGCCGGCGCCGTCGAAGTAAGCGCGTCGTTTCGAATGCGCGCCCCACACTCCGCTGTCATTCCCCGCGAAGGCGGGGAATCCAGTACGCCGCAGCCTCTCCGCATCCCACGGGCGTCTCTGGAATACTGGATCGCCCGGTCAAGCCGGGCGATGACAGCGAGGATTTGGTGGGCGCATCGAGCGATCGCCTCTTTTGTGTTCGCCATCGCCCTCCTCCTCACCTTTGCCTTCCCCTCCCATGCCGACGTCGCCGTCCCCCAGCTCACCGGCCGTGTCGTCGATCAGACCGGCACGCTCTCCAGCAGCGACATCGCCACGCTCACGCAAAAGCTGCGCGACTTCGAAAACCGCAAGGGCAGCCAGATCGCTGTCCTGATCGTCGCGACCACGCAGCCGGAGACGATCGAGCAATTCTCGATTCGCGTCGCGGAGGCCTGGAAGATCGGTCGCAAGAAGGTCGACGACGGCGCGATTCTCGTCGTCGCCAAGAACGACCGGCATTTGCGCATCGAGGTCGGCTACGGTCTCGAAGGCGTGCTCACCGACGTCACCTCTCGGCGCATCATCGACGAGGCGATCACCCCCAAGTTCAGGAGTGGCGATTTCGCCGCGGGCATCAGCGCAGGCGTGGACCGCATGTTGCGGGTGATCGACGGCGAGCCGCTGCCGTCACCCTCGCGCAGCGTCAACTTCGCCCACAATAGTCTGGATGATCTGGCGCCGGTGTTTGCGGTGGCGCTGTTTGCCTCGATCGGCGTCGGCGGGTTCTTCCGCGCCATCCTGGGGCGGCTGCTCGGATCATTGGTGACCGGGGGCATCATCGCAGCGGTAACCTGGCTCATTCTCGGCTCCGCGGCGCTCGCGGCGGCTGTCGGCATCCTCGGCTTCATCGTCGGATTCATCGCCGATCTGTTTTCGGCGATCACGCCGGGCACGGGCCGCTCGCGCGGCGGCTCGTGGTCGAGCGGCTCCTCCGGCGGATGGAGTAGCGGATCGTCGAGTAGCGGCGGCTTCAGCGGCGGCGGCGGCAGTTTTGGCGGCGGCGGCGCCTCGGGGAGCTGGTAGCGATCATGAGCATCAAGCGCATTGCCCGACATCTCGTGCAGCATCACTGGCGGGCGAAGCAGATCTTTCCGCAAGCGGTGCTCGACCGCATCGAGCAGGCGATCAAGCGCGGCGAAGCCACCCATTCCGGCCAGGTCCGCTTCGTCGTCGAAGGGGCGCTCGACGGCGGCCCGCTGTTCCGCAACCAGCCGGCCCGCGAGCGCGCGCTCGACGTGTTCTCGCATCTGCGTGTCTGGGACACCGCCCACAACAATGGCGTTCTAATCTATCTCCTGCTCGCGGACCGCGACGTCGAGATCATCGCCGATCGCGGCATCGACGCGAAGGTCGGCGCGGAGGGTTGGGAGACGATCTGTCGCGCGATAGAGGCCGAGTTCAGATCGGGCCGGTTCGAACGCGGCGTGATCAGTGGCATCGAGGCCGTCTCGCGCGAAATGGCAAAGCATTTTCCTAAGCAAGGGCCGCATGCGAACGAGCTGCCGGATGCTCCCGTCGTGATGTGACGGATAGTGATTTGATCGGAGCGCGCGCGGCGCGCTCCGTCATTGCGAGGAGCCCTTGCGACGAAGCAATCCAGACTGCCTCCGCGGAGAGACTCTGGATCGCTTCCGCCCTCGCCAAGGCTTCGGCGGACCAGTCCTGCGCTCGCAATGACGCCATGGGGAGCCATTCCGCCCCCGTTCATCTTCCCCCGATTACGAACTGTTTCACGCCCGCCACACCGGTTCCACTTTCCCGGCCCAATTCGGCCCCGGATGAATTCCTAAAATTTCGGTAAGCGGGTCCCGAGGTAAGGATTTCGCAAGCAATGAAAGTTACCAAAAGGTCAACCGAGACTGGAGTATTTGAGCCGTGAGCGAACCAATGCCCGAGCAGGCTGCCCAGGATTCCGCTGCCATCGACGCGGCAGCGCCGCAGGCCATCGAGGCTGCCGCGGGTATCGAGGCCCCCTCGATCGCCCCCGACCACGAAGCGCCGCCCAAGCCCGATCCGGTCAAGGCGGACGCCCCGAAGATTGAGCCGCCGCGGATCGAAGTGCCGAAGTTTGAAGCCAAGACTGACGCCAAAGCTGAGGCCAAGCCTGAGCCGAAGCACGGCAAGCTCATCGTCATGCCGCCCGCCGACCGCGCCTCGGAGCGCGAGGAGTTCGCCCCGCATGGGAAGGCCGACGAGCCGCGCGAGTCCGGCAGCAAGCGCCGGCTGTCGGCGATGGCCGCGGTGGTGGCGATTGCCGCCAGCGTCGGCGCGATCAGCGGCGCGCTTGCGACCGCCGGCATGATGCGTTTCGCCGCACCCGCCCCGGCTCCGGTCCAGGTCGCCGATACCAGCGCGCTGGATGCGTCCGTGGCGCGGATCGACGCCGACCTCGTCGCCCTGAAGGCCAATGTCGAGCAGAGCTCGAAGACCGGCCTCACCCAGTTCAACCGGGCCAACGACCGCCTGGACAAGCTCGAAAAGGCGCAGGCCGAGCCGTTGGCCAGGATCGCAAAGCTGTCCGAGGCCGTCGACAAGCTCCGCGCCACGCCGCCCGCCGCGCCTGCGCAGGCCGCTGCAGCGGTGCCCAAGGAGACCACCGGCTCGATCGCGCCGACGCAGGTCGCGACCGCGGCGGCCGCACCGGTCCCGGCGCCCGCAGCTCCCAAGACCGAAGTTGGGCGTCTGCCGACGATCGAAGGCTGGCGGCTGCGCAGCGCCGGCAATGGCGGCGCGCTGATCGAGGGCCGCGACGGCCTCTACGAGGTCTATCCCGGCGACCCCATCCCCGGCGTCGGCCGTGTCGATGCGATCCGCCGCCAGGATGGCCGCTGGGTGGTCGTCACCTCGAGGGGGCTGATCACCGGACGCTGAGCGTCCGATATCCGACTTTCGAAGAGGCGCTTCACTGCGATGTGAGGCGCCTTTTTGCTTGAATAGGTGTCCCTGCGCGGTGTTACCTCAGGCATGGGCCGCGCCTTGCGAATTCTCGTTGCTGCCGCCGCATTGCTGGGCGGTGTGGTTTCGCTGTTCGCAGCGGAGAATGCCGCGCTGACGCGCGGCACCGCGATTACCGATCCCGATCTCCTGCGCAAGCTCGACCAGAACAACACGCTGATGATCTCGCGTCTTTTGTCGCCGGAGCGGAATTCGGACGTCCCGCTCACGACCGAGCCGATGTTCGCCTCGCTGCCGCAGCTGAAAGACATTCTGCCCGCGATCGATGCGGAATTCGACCGCTATATCGCATGGTTCAGGGCGACCTATCCGGGCGAGACCATCGGCGTCGGCGAGGGTTTCGACGTACAATTGTTCGATCGGGCCAATCTGAAATCGCGCGAGGCGCGCTTCGTGCTGGCCGGCATCGTCAATCGCATGGATCGTGCCTATGTCTCGGAAGAGTCCTGTGGCGAGATCCGGCTGATCTATCGTCTGGCGCGCTTCGACAGCGGGCCGGATGGCGGCAAGACCGCAACGCGCCTGCCGATGACATTCAACCTCGTGATGAAGGCGCGCGATGGGCGCCAGACGGATGCGAACGGCAAGCCGATCAGCTGCGCCGAGATCGCGCGGCGCTGGCTCGACAATGGCGACTGGCAGGGCTTGATCGGCGGTCGCGCTCCGCCTGACGACGCCATGCTCGACAGCATCGAGACCAACATCCAGGTCTCGGTCGCGCCGAAATCGGCGCTGCACGATTTCCGCTCCGACTATCTTCTCAAGGTGTTCAAGTACAATGCCGCCACCAGGACATTCGTGGAATCGACGCTGGAGAACCAGATCGACCGCGATCGCATTCTTGCCGACGATGCGCTGCGGCGCGACTTCAAGGCGTGGCTGCTCGCGCCGGAGAACTTACGCGCGTTCGATCGCGGCACCGTGTTGATCCCGGAGAAATTTCTGGCCAGGGCCGCAATCGTGCCGACCCCCGCCGGCCTCGACGCCTCGGCGTTGCAGCCGGAGTTCGGCATGATGCAGGGGGAGGGCAAAGGCGATCCCGTCTTTACCGACAATGACGTGGTCGGCGCGCTGAAGCAGGCGGCGGCCCACGGCCTCGACATGCAGAACGTCCGCTCGGTCGCAGGCTTCCAGCGCCGTCTCAACGACGTCACCTGCACCGGCTGTCACCAGACCCGTGGCATCGGCGGCTTCCATTTCCCGGGCGTCGATTGGCTTGCGGACAGACCGTCGAATGCCGCCATCGTGGCGGCCTCGCCACACTTCTTCGGCGACCAGCTCCGCCGCCGCGACATCCTGACCGCGTTCGCGGCCGGAAAGATCCCTGATTTCTCACGCGGATTTGCCAGTCGGCCGCAGACCCGCGGCAGTCGCGAGCTCGCCGGCAGCGAATATCAGGACGGCTGGGGCGCGCATTGTTCCCTGCAAGATCCGGGATCGGGAACGCCGGACAGGAGTTTTACGTCATGGAGCTGTGCTAGCGGTCTGACCTGCCAGGCCGCCGCGGCCTCGCGCCGCATCGGCATGTGCTTCATCAAGACGCGTTAGCGCGTGATCCAGGAAAAGTGTGGAGCGGTTTTCCGAAGGATCACGCGCAAGATAAAGTCTCAAGCGATTTGGATGACCCATGACGGATGCCGGCAACGCCAACAAGGCGCGCAATCGCGAGATCGCGCGGAACGAGGAAGTCAAGCAGGTCACCGGCAGCGCCCGCGTCAGCATCTGGGCCGTTGCGGTGGCCGTCATCGTCGGCGGCATTCTGTTCACGCTCGGCTGGCTGTCGTTGAGGTGAGCTTGCTTACCTCTCCCCGCTTGCGGGGAGAGGTCGAATTCGATCGCAGATCGAATTCGGGTGAGGGGGTACAGGTCTCACGATAATCTCAGGTGTGGAGAGAAGCCCCTCACCCAACCCTCTTCCCGTAAGAACGGGAGAGGGAGAAGAGAGTGTCCTCACCTCGCGTAATTCGTCATCCGTTTTCCCGGCAGCAGCTCGTAGGCCGGCTTCCAGCCCGGCAGCGCCGCCATGCGGCCGAGCCAGGCGTGGATGGCGGGATGGCTCGATGCGAAATCGAAGCCATGCTCGTCGCTGGGATAATGCAGATAGGCCATCATCGAGATGTCCGCGACCGTCGGCCTTGCGCCGATCGCGAATGCATTGTGCTGGAGATGGCCGTCGAGGATACCGAGAAAGTCTTCGAGCCGCCGGCGAAAATGCTTCAGCACCTGCGGATCGTTCTTCTCGGTGAAGGCGCGCATGAAGCGGTAGGTCGCCATGTAGCCGGTGAGCTTGTGGTTGTCCCAGAACAGCCAGCGCAGCAGCTCGAACTTCTCGTCCTCCGTCTCGGCGCCGAAACGGCCGTATTGCTCGGCCAGTTTCAGCAGCAGCGGCGCAGTCTGCGTCATCTTCACGCCGTCGATCTCGAGCACGGGAATCTCGCCCATCTCGTTGACGGCCTTGCGCCATTCCGCCGTGCGCGTGACGCCGCCGGCAAAATCGGTCCAGACCGGCTCAAACGTCTCGCCGCAGAGCGTCAGCATCAGCGCCAGCTTGTAGCTGTTGCCGGATTCGGGGAAGTAGTGCAGGCGGTAGCTGGGCATGGGACCTCGCGGCACTGTGTGTTGCCGATTGTTATAGCGAGATAGTCCGGCATCGTCATTGCGAGCGCAGCGAAGCAATCCAGAATCTTTCCGCGGAGACAGTCTGGATTGCTTCGTCGCAAGGGCTCCTCGCAATGACGGTGTTCGGAGCAACCGACTCGGCCTTACCCCACCGCTCCCGACCCCCGCAGCTGCTTGATCGCCGCCTCGTCAAATCCCGCCTCGCGCAAAATCTCGTCACTGTGCTCGCCGACCGCTGGCGGCTTGCGCGGCTGCACCTTCTTGGCGCCGTCGATCCAGATCGGGCTGTTGATGGTCAGCATGGTGTCGTTCTCGAACGGCACCAGCACTTCATTGTCGAGCATCTGCTTGTCGTTGGGGATGTCCTCCAGGATGGCGACGACGCCGAACACGAGGCCGTTGCCGTCGAGGATTTTGCGCCATTCGGCGAGATCCCTGGTGGCGAAGGTCTCGTCCAGGATCCTGATCAGCTCGACCGAGCGGGCGTGACGGTCGGCCTTGGTGGCGAAGCGGGGATCGTTGATCAGATCCTCGCGGCCCAGGCACTTGGCCAGCGTCGGAAACTGCTTCTCTTCGTTCAGCAGCGACAGGATCAGCCAGCGGCCGTCCTTGCACTGGTAATGATTGGCCACCGCGTTAAGCGCGCGCTCGCGCGGGCGCCGCTCGCCGAACTTGGCGCCGCAGAGCTTGGCCTGCGCCAGCACGCTCGCGGCCCACACCCCGTTCGCCATCAGGTTGGAAGCGACGTGCGAGCCCTTGCCGGTCTTCTCGCGCTGATACAGTGCGGTGACGATCGCGCCGTAGAACGCCATGGCGCAGGGATGGTCGCCCATGCCCGCGACCGAGCGCGCCGGCGTGGTGTCGGTGTCGGCGCGGACGAGATCCATCAGGCCGGACCGCGCCCAATAGGCGTTGCTGTCGAAGCCGGGCTTGTTGGCTTCCTCGCCCTTCTCGCCATAGCCGGTGAAGGAGGCGTAGATCAGCCGGTCGTTGAGATGGGCGAGATGATCATAGGTGATGCCGAGCTTGGCGCGCACCGGCGGCGGCATGTTGGTGATGAAGACGTCGGCCTCCGCCACGAGCTTGTAGAGCACGGCTTGCGCCTCCGGCTTCGACAAGTCGAGCGCGATGCTCTTCTTGTTGCGCGCCTCCAGCAGCCAGGCGAAATTGTGCTCGCCTGAGGGATAGCCCGGCAGGTTCGGCAGGTTGCGATAGGGGTCGCCAGTGCCGGGCGGCTCGATCTTGATAACGTCTGCGCCGAAATCCGACAGCACGGTCGCGGCCGCGGGCGCTGCGATGAAGCTCGCGCAGTCCAGAACCTTCAGGCCTGCAAAAATGCCCTTCTCCATCGCGGCGTCGCTCCCTCGCTTCAATCGTTTCCCGCGCGCTGGAATTGGCGCGGGCGCGTGATGAGAGCATTAGACCGATGTTTTGCCGGGATGCAACGGCGCCTGGCGCAGGGCCTCACTCCTCCCCCGCAAGCAATGCGGCATTGCCGCCTGCCGCAGCCGTGTTGATCGTCACCGTCTGCTCGGTGGCAAAGCGCGCGAGGTAATGCGGGCCGCCGGCCTTGGGGCCGGTTCCGGAAAGGCCGCTGCCGCCGAACGGCTGCACGCCGACCACGGCGCCGATCATGTTGCGGTTGACGTAGATGTTGCCGACCTGGACGCGGTCGACGATGGCCTCGATGGTGTCGTCGATGCGCGAATGGATGCCGAGGGTGAGCCCGTAGCCGGTGCGCGCGATGGATTCCAGCACACGCGCCAGGTTCTCCGCGCGATAGCGCACGACATGCAGGATCGGGCCGAACACCTCTTCGGTGAGCTGACCGGCCTCCTTGAGCTCGAAGATATGCGGCGCGACGAAGCAGCCATCCGGCGCGGTGCCCGCAAAATGCAGCCGCGCCTCGCGCTTCATCCGCGCGATATGCGCATCGAGGCGCTGCTTGGCCTCCTCATCGATCACCGGACCGACATGGGTCGCGACATCCGCGGGATCGCCGATCTTCAGTTCGCGCGCGGCGCCCGCGATCATCTCGACCATGCGGTCGGCGACATCCTCCTGCGCGAACAAAAGCCGCAAGGCCGAGCAGCGCTGGCCTGCGGAGCGGAACGCAGAGGTCACGACGTCGTCGGCGACCTGCTCGGGCAGTGCGGTCGCATCCGCGATCATGGCATTGATGCCGCCGGTCTCCGCGATCAGCGGCACGATCGGCCCGTCCTTGGCGGCCAGCGTCCGGTTGATCTGGCGCGCGACGTCGGTCGAGCCGGTGAAGACTACTCCGGCGACATCAGGATGCGCGGTGAGGACGCCGCCGATGCGGCCGTCGCCGGTGACGAGATGCAGCGCGCTTCTGGGGATGCCGGCCTCGTGCAGCAGGGCTACGGCCTCGCGCGCGATGCGCGGCGTCTGCTCGGCGGGTTTCGCCACCACGCTATTGCCGGCCATCAGCGCCGCGGTCACCTGGCCAAGGAAGATTGCGAGCGGAAAATTCCACGGCGAGATCGCGACGAACACGCCGCGGCCGCGCAGGCTAAGCACATTGCTCTCGCCGGTCGGGCCGGGCATGGCGGCATCGTTTCCGAACAGCTTGCGGCCCTGCGCGGCATAGTAGCGGCAGAAGTCGGCGGCTTCGCGCAGCTCGGACAGAGCGTCGTCGAGCGTCTTGCCGCCCTCGGCTTGCAGCAGCGCGATGAAACGGGCGCCGCGGGTTTCCAGAAGATGCGCGGCCTGCTCCAGCGCCGCCGCGCGCGTGCCTGCAGGCGTCCGGCTCCAGCTGCCAAAGCCGGCGCGCGCAGCCGTCACCGCCGCGTTGGCCTGATCCGGTGTTGCGTCAGCGACAGGCTTAAGCTCGGCCGCCGCGGCCTTCACGTCCGTCAGGAGCCCGTCGAGTGCGGCACGCTCACCGAATTCGACGCCGCGCGAATTGCGCCGATCCGGCGCGAACAGATCTGCCGGCAACGGAATCTTGGCATGAGGTGCCTGTTGCGCCCGGCCGATGGCATCTGCCGGGCGCTGCAGCAGCGCCGAAACCGGCACGCGATAATCGGCCGCCTGCGCCACGAACGAGGAATTGGCGCCGTTCTCCAGAAGCCGCCGCACCAGATAAGCGAGCAGGTCGCGATGGCTGCCGACCGGCGCGTAGGTGCGGTAGGCGATGTCAGGACGATCCTTTGCGAGTTGCTCGTAGAGCGCTTCGCCCATGCCATGCAGGCGCTGGAACTCGAAGCCGCCGCCATCTGCTGCGAGCTCCAGCACGGTCGCGACCGTCAGCGCGTTGTGGGTGGCGAATTGCGGGAAGATGCGCGGCCGCAAGGCGAGAAGCTTCGTCGCGCAGGCGACGAAGTTCAGATCGGTCATCGCCTTGCGCGTGAACACGGGATAGCCGTCGAGCCCGCGCTCCTGGGCGCGCTTGATCTCGGTGTCCCAATAGGCGCCCTTGACCAGGCGCACCATCAGCTTGCGGTCATGCGCGCGGGCGAGTTCATCGACATAGTCGATCACCGCGCTAGCACGCTTCTGATAGGCCTGGATCGCGAGGCCAAATCCGTCCCAGCCGGAAAGCGATGGATCGGCGAGTGTCGCCGCGATCACGTCGAGCGACAGCTCCAGCCGGTCGGCTTCCTCGGCATCGACGGTGAAGTTGAGGTCATGCGCCTTGGCGCGCTGCGCAAGGTCCAGCAATAGCGGCACCAGCTCGGCCATCACGCGGCCGCGGCTGATCGCCTCGAAGCGCGGATGCAGCGCCGAAAGCTTGACCGAGATGCCGGGCCGGTCGGGCAGGGGATGGTTGCCTGCCGCCTTGCCGATCGTGTCAATCGCGCTGGCATAGGCGTCGAAATAGCGCTTGGCATCGGCGGCCGTGCGCGCGCCTTCGCCGAGCATGTCGAAGGAATAGCGCGGCTTCTGGCCCGAGCGCGGCCGAGCCCGCTCCAGCGCCTGCTCGATCGTCTCCCCTAACACGAAATGATTGCCCATCAACCGCATCGCCTGGCGCGTCGCGGTGCGCACCGCCGGTGCGCCGAGCCGCTTCACCAGCCGGCCGATAGTGCCGTCGGGCGTCTCGCCCGGCTGGATCACCCGCGCCGACAGGCCGAGCGCCCAGGCCGAGGCGTTGACCAGGAACGCGGTGGACTTGGTCTCGTGATGGATGAAATCGCCCTCGCCGAGCTTGTCCTCGATGAACTGGTCGGCCGTGCGCGCATCGGGCACGCGCAGCAGCGCCTCAGCCAGCACCATCAGCGCCAGCCCCTCCTTGGTCGAGAGCGCGAACTCCCGCAGCATGTCCTCGACCCCGCCGAGCCGATCGTCGCGCTTGCGGATCGCCTCGATCAGCCGCGTCGCGATGCGGTCGATCCGGGCCTCCCGTGCCGGGATGAGATGCGAGGCCGGCAGAACCTTTGCGGCGATCTCGGAATCATCGGGGGCGTAGGGCGCGGAGAAGGGGGGCGGGATGTTCGGCATGGCGTGTCCTGTGGCTGAAATCCAGGATAAGGCCCGCGTGACCGTAGTTCGATAGACAATTTAGCCAGTTTGCCTTAGAAAATGAAGAGGGTTAGCCATTTGGCCAGATAAGATATGGAACTCGATCGAACAGACCGGAAAATCCTCTCGATCCTGCAGGAGGATGGGCGCATCGCCAATGTCGAGCTCGCCGAGCGCATCGGGCTGTCGCCGACCTCGATCGGCGAGCGGTTGAAGCGCCTGCAGCGCGAGGGCTTTGTCGAAGGCTATGGCGCGCGGCTCAACCCGCACCGGCTCGGCCTTGGGCTCCTGGTGTTCGTCGAGGTGCTGCTCGACAAGACCACGCCCGACAATTTCGAGCGGTTCGCCCGAGCCGTGAGGCTCGCCCCTGAAGTGCTGGAGTGTCACATGGTTGCCGGCGGCTTCGACTATCTTGTGAAGGCGCGGCTTGCAGACATGACCGCCTATCGGCGCTTTCTCGGCGAGACCCTGCTGTCGATGCCGGGCGTGCGCGAGACGCGAACTTATGCGGTGATGGAGGAGATCAAGCGCGACGCACCGCTGCCGGTGGGTTAGCGAAGTGCAGTCGCGATTGTCATTGCTGTGGTTCGATGAGCGGTCTTCGCAAGGAAAAAATAGCTATCCTCGTGCAATCGCAACGCCTGTCGTCGAATGCACCGGCCGTCTTCTTAAATTTTTCTTGGCCCGCTCCCGGACAAATCCGGGAGGCAGCAAAGGCTGGCGCGGGCTTATACTTTGAGGTTTTCCGCGGAGGTCTTGCCCCGGTTTGCGATCTCTTCGTATTCCACCGTCTGTCCCTCGTTGAGGGTCGACAGACCGGCCTTCTGCACCGCCGAGATATGCACGAACACATCCTTGCCACCCGACGCAGGCTGGATGAATCCATAACCCTTCGTCGGGTTGAACCACTTGACCGTACCTTTAGCCATCACGACTTCTCCGCGGGTCTTCCTCCGAGATCTCGAACCGCCAGTCCCCGCCAACCGGCCGGTTCGGTCCTAACAGGATACGCGGAATGTGGCAGGCTTGGTAGCTCAAACCACATCGCCATTTCGCCGAATTCCGCTCAACTTCGCGGCGTTTTTGCCGGTTTTGCCCGTTTCGCGGTCAAATGGCAGGAGCGCGTGATGCCATCCCTCAGTAGGTCGCGGTCAGATAATCGACGATCTTGCCGACATCGGCATCGTCGATCGGTGCGCCATAGACCTTGATCATCTTGGTCACCTCGGCCTGCCAGAACGCCCTCTTGTCCTTCATCGGCGGCTGCGTGGCGACGTAGTCGGACGAATGGCAGGCGCTGCAATTGCCCTGCACGACCTCGAGATTGGGACCGGGCTTGAAGGCGGCGACTTCGTCCGGGGTCTTGTAATTGACGGGCGCTGCAAGTGACGAGCCCATCAATGCGGCGACGGCGAGCGTGATGGCGAGGAGAACGATGCGCTGCATGATCAGTCTCCTTCAGGCCACGCTGACGCGAACGGTTTCGACGACGTTGCGCAAGTAACCCGCCGGGTTCCAGCGCGGCATGTCCGGCTGGGTCTCGCCGCCATTGCCGGTGGCGCGGACCTTGAGCTCGTGGCTGCCGGCCGCGAGCTTCACCGGCAGCTTCCAATTGCGGAAGGCGTACTTGCCGAGGTCCTTGCCGAGCTTGGCGCCGACCCAGGTCTTGCCGCCGTCGGTGGAGACCTCGACCTGCTTGATGCCCTTGCCGCCATCGAACGCGATGCCGCGCAGGGTCACGGCTCCCGCCTTCAGCTTGGCGCCATCGGGGACGCTGGTGATGAAGGAGCGGATGGTGAAGCGGTTGATCGGGATCGTCGCCTTTGGCGCGGTGCCCGGCTCGACCGCATTGTTCGGCGTGTCGGGGATGCGGTAGGCCGACTTCATCCAGAAGCCGTCATAAACGTCGTCGATGACGGTGATCTCGTTGAGGTGCTTGACCCAGTAGGTGCCGAAATAGCCGGGCACGATCAGGCGCAGCGGAAAGCCGTTGAGGAACGGCAGGTCCTCGCCGTTCATGGCATAGGCCAGCATCACCTCGCCGTCGGTGGCGTGATCGATGTCGAGTGCCTTGATGAAATCCGGCGTCTTGTCGTTGACCGGTCCGTCCATGCCGTTGAAGGTGACCTGCCTGGCGCCGCTGTGCACGCCGGCCATCTCCAGCACGTTCTTCAGCGGCACGCCGCGCCAGCGCGCGCAACCCATCGCGCCGTTGGCGAGCTGACCGCCGGCGACGCGCGGCTCGAAGAAGCCGCGGCTGTTGCCGGAGCACTGGTTGACGGCGACGATCTCCGTCGCCTTCATCTTGCGGATGTCCTTCAGCGACAATTTCAGCGGCTTGTCGACCTTGCCCTTGACCTCCAGCGTGAACTTGTCGGGGTTGAGATCGTAGGGCAGGTCGGAGAGGTGGTAGCGCACGAAGAACGCGTTGTTCGGCGTGATCGGGCCGTCGTTGAACACCGCAAACGGGGTCTCGAGCTGCGGCGGCCGGCTGGTCAGGCCGATCATCGGCCGCTTCTGCGGATATTTCACCAGCGGCCGTTCGCCATTGGCGAAGGGCAGGGTCACCGTGTCGAGGGCCAGCGCCTTGGTGGAATTCAGTGTGGCCGCCATGGCGGCAAGGCCTGCTCCCTTGAGCAGGTCGCGTCGATCGAACATTCTTTCTCCTCCCGGAGCTTCTCGTTGGATCGGCGGTCATCACCACGATCCTGCGCTCATCTGTCGCAACCATTTGCGTGAAGTCAATTCGCGCTTTCGCAGCAAGCCCATGCCGCTGCGTTGCAGCAGGCCGGTGTTGTGCTCGTAACGAGATTGACGAGCAGTAGGCCGCGACGACGGTGCGCTCCCTCGCCCCGTTCTTACGGGGAGAGGTAAAGAATCACGCCGCCACGCGCTTGCTGCGATCGACCAGCGCCGCCAGCTCCCTCGCATTCGCCACCACGCGCACTGCGAGCGGCTGGTCGCGGCCGCGGATGGCGACCTCCTGCTGCGGCAGTGCGTCGTCGGAAATATCAGCTGTACGGCGGACTTCATCCGAGACGACGGCCTCGCAGGCCAGCGTCTTGGTCATGTCCTGCAAGCGGGCGGCGACGTTGACGGCATCGCCGAGCGCGGTGAAGACGATGTGATCGCGATAGCCGATGTCGCCGATGATGACCTCGCCGCCGTGGATGCCGATGCCGAAGCGGATCGGCTGGCGCAGATCGTGGCTCAGGAGATCGTTGAGCTCGTCGATATGCGCAGCGATTCCCGCGGCTGCCTTCATCGCCTGCCGGCAGGCGGTTTGCGGGTCGGCCGCGAGTCCGAACAGCGCCAGCATGCCGTCGCCGACGAACTGGTTCGGCTGGCCGCCGTTCTCGATTACCGCTTGCGACACCGCGCCGAGGAAGCGGTTGACGATGAAGACCGTGTCGAACGGCAGGCGCTTCTCGGCCAGCTGCGTCGAGCCGCGCATGTCCACGAACAGGCTGACGAGATAGCGCTCCTGGCCGATACTGGCCGATGTCGAGGCTCCGTCCGTTGCATGCGTGTGAGCTGCGAAGAGTTGGAAGAACGAGAGATCGGAGGTCGGACGCAGCTGACAGGCCAATCTGATCGAGGGATCGGCGGTGCCGACGCGGGTGAGCACGAAAGCCTCGCGCTGCGACGGAGTGGGCAGGGCATCATGATCGCCGATGATACGGATGCGGCAGGTCGAGCAGCGGGCGCGGCCGCCGCAGACGCTGGCGTGCGGCACGTTGTGGCGCAGGCTCGCCTCCAGCACCGACAGGCCCTTGGGGACCCGCACCGTCTTGCCGTTGCCGTAGGACAGCGCGATCATGCCGCCGCGCCGTTCGCGCAGGGCGCGCACGCCGCGCGCCGCCAGCACCAGTCCCAACAGACCGAAATAGCCCATGGTGAGACCGCCCGCGATGCGCTCGAGCGTGTTGCCTTCCGCAACCGTGCCGACCTTGCTGCGGGTGAGATGCTGCTTACGCCATTCGCCGTCGTCACTGTCGGCGGCGACGCTGCGGCCGCCCTGGTAGATGCCGAGCAGCGATAGCGTCGGGATCAGCACGGCGGCCGCGAGCAGATAGGGCGCCGCGCGCGTGAAGAACGGCTTCAGCCGAAGCCAGAAATAGACGCCGATGCAGCCGTGCACCCAGGCGATGAGAAGCAGGATCGTCATCTGCCAGAGCAGGCCCGGCGCCGCGACGAAGAACAAATAGAGCTCCTGCGGATACAGCTTCTCGTGTCCGTACAGCGTCTGCGCGAGCCGCACGCCGATGACATGGCCCATGACGAGGACGGGGATGCTCAAGCCGAGCACGAGCTGGAGCGGCTCGATCGTTCGCCAGCGGAACTGGCGGCGCTGATACAGCGCGTAGACGCCGAGGCCCATATGGGTGAGGGCGGCCGTGTAGAACACGATCGCGACCGGGAGGAACTGCCAGAACAGCGTGTGGTAGTAGACCCCGGTCTCCATGGCATCGACCGAGATGTTGCCGAGCGCGTGGTTGAGGAAATGACTGACCACAAAGGCGAACAGGATGATGCCGCAAACGAGTCGCACCTGCCGCACCCCGGCGGCGCGGACGACTGACATCTGTGTGGGAGCGGTGGCCATGATTCGGTTGTGTCAGGTCCTGGAGGAGACCAGCCAGCGTAACCTTTAATTTCCGATATGGACAGCCAGCAGGATCACAGGGACGACGGCCCCACATTGACTCCCCCTTCCAAGTCGGGGAAAAGCGCCGCCGTGACGATCGCTCCCGACATCTCTGCAAAGCCTGACGGCGCCGAACGGCGTCTGATCCTCATGGCCGCAGCGATCATCGCCGCGATGACGCTGCTCCGCATCGTCTATGCCTCGGCCATCGAGCTGCGCACCGACGAAGCCTATTACTGGACCTGGTCGAAGGAGGCTGCGCTCAGCTTCCTCGATCATCCGCCCGGCATCGCCTGGCTGATCCGCTTCGGAACCGCGATCTTCGGCGACACCAATCTCGGCGTCCGCTTCGGCGGCATCGTCGCGATGCTGGTGACGCAGCTATTGCTCGCTGACATCGTCCGCCGCCTCACCCATGATGCGCGCGCGATCGTGTTCGCGGTGCTGATGCCGGAGGCCGCGCTTTATTACGGCCTGTTGATGGCCAAGGTTGCGCCCGATGTCGCGATGATCCCGTTCGCGGTCGCGATGATGTGGTCGCTGGTGCGGCTGGCGCAAAGCGGCGATGGCCGCTGGTGGTTGGCGGCCGGTCTGTTCGCGGGCCTCGCGATGCTGTCGAAATTTACTGTGATCATGTTCGCGCCGGCCGTTGCCGCCTTTCTGCTGGTGCCGGATTGGCGCTGGCGCTGGCTGCGCAGTCCGTACCCCTATCTCGCCGTCCTGGTCGCGATAGCGGTGTTCTCGCCGGTGCTGATCTGGAACGTGCAGCACGACTGGGCCTCGTTCCGTTTCCAGGGCGTGCGCGCCACCGCCAATTACGGCGTCTCGCTGCGTACGATCGGCGATTACATCGGCCTGCAATTCGGCCTGGTCGGTTTCGTCTTGCTGCCGGTGGTGCTGACGGGCCTGGTGCTGACGGCGTGGCGCGGCTATCGCACGCGCGAGCCAGTCGCGATCCTTTTGTCGACGGCGGTGCTGGTGCCGTTCGCCTACTTCCTCTTCAAGTCGCTGACGCTGCGCGTCGGCGACACCTGGCCGATGTTCATGTGGCCAGTCGGTTTTGCCGCCACCGCGGTCAATCTCGTCACGATGAGGAAAGAGGGATGGTCCGCCCGAATGCTGAGGTCCTCGCTGTTCTGGGCCAGGACAGCGATCGTCTTAGGCATTCCCTTCGTCATCATCGTGTTCCTCTACTACGTTGCCGCGCCCTGGAATCTGCTCGGCAAGATCGACCCGATCGGCGCCGAGGCCGGCTACGAGCAGGTCGCCGCGCGGGCGCAAGCCGCCCTCGACGCGACAGGCGCGACCTGGATCGCAACCACGGACTACCGCACCTACGCCATGATGCGCTGGCTGTTCCGGGGCCGCGTGCCCGTGATCGAGATCAACGAGCGCGGCCGTTTCCAGGATTTCCGCGACCCCGGCATGGACAGGATCAAGGGTCATGCCGGCATCTATGTCGGGCGCGAGCCGGACAACCGCGCATCGCTGTGGGAGCACATTCCGGCGCAGCGCGAGCAACTCGCCACGGTCGAACGCCGCTGGCGCGGCGTCGTGACGGACACCTATGTGATCGAAAAGCTCACCGGCTGGACCCCGCAGCTCTCGCCGCCAAAGGACTCGCCGCTGTTCCAGTGGAAGGTGCTGGCGGACGCCGGCGGGCGCTCGCGTTCTCTCTCCAAGCCTCTCCAGGAGCCTGGAGCGGGAGGGTAAGCGCGAGCCTACTGCACGAGATCGGCGACGGTGGTTGCGGCCTTGAGGCCGGTGCCGGTGAGAACGGCCACCGTGGTCTCGTTCGCATTGATGGCGCCGGTTGCGGCGAGCTTGTCGAGCGCCGCAGCCGCGCTGGCGCTGGTCGGCTCGGCAAACAGGCCCTGGCGCGCGAGGCGGCGCAGGGCGGCGACGATCTCGTCCTCGGTGAGCGCGATGGTGCCGCCGCCGCTCTCGCGCAGGGCGGCGATGATCTCACGCAGGCGGAGGGGAGTCTTGATCGCGGTGCCCTCGGCAACGGTCTTGCTCACCTCGCGCGCGACCGGCGTATCGACACCGGCCTTGAAGCTTGCATCGATCGGCGAGCAATTGAGCGGCTGCGCCGCGAACAGGCGCGGCAGTTTCGAGATCTGCCCGGCCTTCAACAGCTCGCGGAAGCCGAAGGCGCAACCCAGCAGACTGCTGCCGGCGCCGACGGGAACGATGATGTTGTCGGGCGCGCGGAATCCCAGATCTTCCCAGATCTCGTAGGCCAGCGACTTGGTGCCTTCGAGGAAGAATGGCTGCCAATTGTGGCTGGCGTAGAAGGTCTGGTTCGACTGGCGGATGGCCTCGGCTTCGGATTCCTCGCGCGGGCCCTCCACGAGCTGCACGGTCGCGCCGTAGGCGCGCACCTGCGCGATCTTGGCCGGCGACGTCGAGGCCGGCGCCAGAATCTTGACGCGCATGCCGCCGGCCGCACCCAGCCCCGCCATGGATGAGCCGCCGTTGCCGGAGGAATCCTCCAGAATGGCGTCGACGCCGATCTGTCGCAGGAACGACAGCATCACCGCCGAGCCGCGGTCCTTGAAGCTGCCTGTCGGGTTGAACCATTCGAGCTTGAACAGCGGGCGCAACGCGCCCCAGTCCTGCTGGACCAGCGGCGTGCAGCCCTCGCCGAGCGTAATCGGGTTCTCGATCTCGACCGGCAGCGCCGCCCGGTAGCGCCAGAGCGACCGCGTCCGGCCATCGATGTCCTCGCGTGAGATGCCCGCCCCCGGCGTCACCAGCAGCGGCGTGCGCTCGTCCGAGCACCAGCGCGGCTGGTCCAAGGGATAGAGCTTTCCGTTGCGGGGATCGATGTAGCTGGCGGCAGGCATAGCAGTCTCCAGGGCGGGGGCGGCGCAGTGCACCGGACTTGAAGCCGGCCGCACGAAGCAACGCCTCCTTGAAAACACGAAAAACGAAACTATTTCAATTCTTTAAACCGGCCTCACCGGCAGGCGGCGAACGCGATGAGCGGCGTCGGCAGGCCCGATGACGGGAATTTGGCCCCGAACGGCCCCTGCGCCCGGCCACGATTAACTTGTCTGTCGTCGCGGGCCGCTACAATATGTTGGATTGAGCTTGCGCCGCCGGTTCGGCGTCGCAAGTGAGCCAGGCCCGTCCGAGCGGCGGGCCGTTGGCTTTTTGGGAGCCTGGACATGAGCCGTGCCAACCGTACCGACCACATCCGCCTGACCTCCCATCCGGAGCCGGGCAGGAAGGCCGCCTTTCCCATCCATTGGGGCGCCGCTGATGCGCGCGCGCGCGGGCCGATCATCGGTACGGTGTCGCGCGCCGGGGATCGCAACGTGATCGGCAGCCATGGCGGGTCCTACGCGATGTACCGCGCGCTCGCGGTCTCCGCCGGGGCGCTGGACCCGATCAGGCGTCCTGACCTCACCAATACCTTTCCGGCCGCCACCATCGGTCCGTTCGAGCAATGGACCGATCCCACAAAAATCGTCGCGCTCGATCCCTGGGGGCATCTGGTCGCCGAGAATTTTCGCCAGGAGATCGCCGAGGGCGCGGACATCCGCCCGAGCATCGCGGTGACTCGGGCGCGGCTCGACCTGCCGGAGATTCGCGATGCGCTTGCCGCAAAGCGGCTGCGCGCCGATGGCGAGGTCGTGCACGCCAATGGCAGCGTGTCGGTGGTGAAGATCGCGATCGATCCGGTGTGGTACCTGCCGGGCCTTGCGGCGCGCTTCGGCACCGGCGAGACCGAGCTGCGGCGCACGCTGTTCGAGCAGACCGCCGGCATGTTCCCGGAGCTGGTGACGCGCCCGGACATGAAGGTGTTCCTGCCGCCGATCGGCGGCACCACGGTCTACCTGTTCGGCGACGTGACGAAACTGCCGGACCATCGCACCAGGATCACCTGCCGCGTGCATGACGAGTGCAACGGGTCCGATGTGTTCGGCTCCGACATCTGCACCTGCCGGCCCTATCTGATCCACGGCATCGAGGAATCCGCGCGCGGCGCGCAGGAGGGCGGGCTCGGGCTGGTCGTCTACAACCGCAAAGAAGGCCGCGCGCTCGGTGAGGTCACCAAATTCCTGGTCTACAATGCGCGCAAGCGGCAGGAGGACGGCGATGCGGCCGCCGCTTATTTCGAGCGCACCGAGTGCGTGGCTGGCGTCCAGGACGCGCGCTTCCAGCAATTGATGCCGGATACGATCCACTGGCTCGGCCTCAAGCGCATTGACCGCTTCCTGTCGATGAGCGACATGAAATACGACGCGTTGACCTCGCAAGGCATCGACATCGTCGAGCGTGTGCCGATCCCGCTGGAGCTGATTCCCGCCGACGCCCATGTCGAGATCGCCGCCAAGAAGGCCGCGGGCTACTACTCGACCGACATCGCACCGGAAAAGGACGTGAACGGCGTGGTCGGGCGTTCGCTGGAAAAATACTGATCGCGATGGCGGACGCTTTGGAATCGCAGGCACGCGCGCTGCTCACCGCAAAGGCGGTGCGCGCGCGCGCCGGACAGATGCTCGAGCTCGGCCTTGCCGGCGGGCTCACCCATTTCACGGTCGATCTCGACCGCATCGATGGCGTTGCCGATGCCGTGCTCGCGGTGACCCGTAAAGCCTATCCGACACTCGACATTCCCTTTCATGCGCGCTGGCGGCACTTCGTGCTCGGCGGCATCGACCGCTGGTCGTCCTTAGAGGAAGTGGAAGTCGCGTCTTGGCCGGATCGCGCCGCGCGTGCGCGCGCCGAATTCGATCTTGCGATCGTCAGCGTGCTGCTGGATGCCGGCGCCGGCGCTACCTGGCGCTACCGGGACGCCAAGACGAGGATGGATTTCGGTCGATCCGAGGGACTTGCGCTTGCCAGTCTCAACATGTTTGTGGAGGGCGCGTTTTCCGGCGATCCACGCTCTCCCTTCCGCGTCGATGCGGATGTGATCGCGCAGTTGTCCATCGATCGGCTCCGATCAGGGTTTCGTGTAACTGACAACAATCCGCTGCTCGGCCTCGAGGGGCGCACCGATCTGCTGCGTCGCCTGGGCAAGCAAGTTGCAGCGCGCCCTGAAATCTTCGGCCTGCACGATACGCCGCGGCCGGGCGGGCTGTTCGATCATATCGCGGCGCAAGCGAGTGGCGGCGCCATTGCCGCGCCCGCGATTCTGTCGGCCGTCCTGAACCGGCTTGGACCGATCTGGCCCTCGCGACTCGAACTCGGCGGCATTCCGCTCGGCGATTGCTGGCGGCATCCGGCGATCAAGGCGGACGACGGCACGGCAGGCCTCGTGCCGCTGCACAAGCTGTCGCAATGGCTGAGCTATTCGCTGATCGAGCCGCTGCAGCGCGCCGGCTTTGAGGTGACCGATATCGATGGCCTGACCGGGCTCGCCGAATACCGCAACGGCGGTCTGTTCGTCGATCATGACGTGCTGCGCCTGCGCGATGCCGCCGATGCCGCGCGTGCGCATGAAGTGGATTCGCTGCTCGTCGTGGAGTGGCGCGCGCTGACGATTGCATTGCTCGACAGGTTGGCGGAGCGCATTCGCTCCAAGCTCGGCCGCACCCCTCGGACCTTGCCGCTTGCGAGCATCCTCGAAGGCGGCACGTGGGCGGCGGGCCGCGCCATCGCATTTGCACGCCGTCCCGATGGATCGCCGCCGCTCAAGGTGATCAGCGACGGCACGGTGTTTTAAACCCTCTCCCCTAGTGGGAGAGGGTGGCTTCGCGAAGCGAAGCCGGGTGAGGGGTTGTCGCCGCGGGCACATCTCTCAGTTGGAGTTCGCGGAGAGATACCCCTCATCCGGCGCTTCGCGCCACCTTCTCCCACAAGGGGAGAAGGGAAAAGCAAGAGCATCTCATCATGGAAGGCGTCACGATCGTCGATCATCCGCTGGTGCAGCACAAGCTGACGCTGGTGCGGGACAAGTCCATCTCGACCAAGTCGTTCCGCGAGCTGATCAAGGAGATCGGCATGCTGCTGTGCTACGAGGTGACGCGCGACCTGCCGCTCACCGACACCGTGATCGAGACGCCGCTGGCGACGATGCACTCGGCCAAGATCGCCGGCAAGAAGCTGGTATTCGTGCCGATGCTGCGCGCCGGCACCACCTTCGTCGACGGCATGATGGATCTGGTGCCGACCGCGCGCGTCGCCCATATCGGGCTCTACCGCGAGCCGCACAGCTTTGCCGCGGTGGAGTATTTCTTCAAATCGCCGTCTGACCTCAGCGAGCGCCTCGCCATCGTGGTGACGCCGGTGGTCGCCACCGCCAACACCGCCGTCGCCGCCATCGACCGGCTGAAGGAGCGCGGCGCCAGGGACATCCGCCTCGCCTGCCTGATCGCCGCCCCGGAGGGGCTCGAACGGCTGCGCGGATTGCATCCGGACGTGCCGATCTGGACGGCCGCCGTGGATGAAGGGCTCGACGACAACGGGTTCATCCTGCCTGGCCTCGGCGATGCCGGCGACCGCGCCTACGGAACGCGGTAAGTGCTGGGCGCGTTTTAGGAACAGCTTCCACCGCGCGAGGTTCTCCTGCACCAACAGGGAGAGCACGATGACCTATCAGAATGATGACCCCAGGACTGACCGTGCGCGCCGCAACAGCCCGGTGGGCTGGGCGGTCGGCGCGATCTTCGTGATCGCCGTGGTCGCGGCCGTCTTCTTCTACAATGGTCGCGAGTTCGGTCCCCAGACCACGACCTCGAATCCGAACACGGCGCCGAACGTCACCACCGGATCGAATCCCCCTGCTGCGCCGGCGAAGTGATGCGCTAGGAGCGGGCCGTCACACCTTCCCGCTGCCGCAAATGCCCTTCAGTGCCTGCCACTCCTTGTCGGTCAGCAGCGGCGGGCCGCTGGCGGGCCGGTCCTCCTTCGTCATGCGCGCGAGGCGGTCCTCGGTCAGCGGATGGCTGGCGAGGATATTCGTCAGGCCGGAGCCGCCCTCTTTGCCGGTGATGCGGAACATCAGCTGGGCCGCGGGCTTCGGCGACCGGCCGAGCGCATGCATGATCTCGATCGCGAAAGTGTCGGCGCCGGTCTCGGCTTCGCGCGAATAGGACGCTTCGACCAGGCTGCGCGAGGCGAAGATCACGGCCGAGGAGCCGGTGATGTCGCCGAACAAGAGGCCGATCAGGAACGAGGTGCCGCCGTTGTAGATCAGGCCGCGCATGTTGTCGTAATGCTTGAGATGGCCGAGCTCGTGGGCGAGGATGCCGGCGAGCTCGTCGGGACTTTCGGCCTTGTCGAGCAGGCCCTTCAGCACGAACACCTTGCCGCCGGGCAGCGCGAAGGCATTCGGTATCGAGCTCGGCAGCACGCCGGCCGTCATTGTGTCGTCGAGGCCGGCCGCATCGCGCAGGCGGTTGACGAGCTTCGTGAACGCGGCCTTGCCCGCGGGGTCTTCGCACACGCCGCGGCCGAAGATGGTCTTCATCTGCACTTCGGCGGCATCGCCGATGCGCCGTTCCACGGGCTTCGGCACCAGCGGCGCGAGCCGGTCGGCGGCGAGCGGAACGCCGAACAGGACGACGCAGACGATGGAGACGGCGGCGGCAACCGACCAGCCCACGATTTTCGCGACGCCGCTGCGCGTCGTCCGGTGCTCGTCGAGCCGCGTGCAGCGGGCCGCCACCTCCGCGGCAAGCGCGGCATCGCGGATCTCCAGCCGCGCCAGAGGCGGTGCGGACGTCGCAGCCAGGCGCAGGATTCCGGGCGGACTGTCGGCACGGCGAATGTCGGCATAGGGCCAATGAAGGAGCGTTCCGCCCTCTTCGTGGATCTCGAGCGCATCGCCGAGGATCAGCGTCACCTGCCGCCTGCGGCTGGACACGCCGTCGAAGAAGATTGTCGGCTTGCCGGACTGCACAGGGGTATCGGCGAACACATCACTCAAGGCTCAAAATCCTGCAACATCCAGTCCATCGGCAAAGCCTTCGCCGAGCGCGCCGGCAAGCTGACCGCTGCCGCGTACGTCCGCCGCGGCCGCGATGTCGTGCACCTCGACGGTCTCCAGCACCTTGGCCCAAAGATCGCGTTGAAGATAGACCCGCATGACGATGTTGATGGCAAGAGCGAGCGCGAAATAGCCGATCACCATCATCGCCACCATCGGGATGCTCTTCGTCGCATTGTCGCCGGCGAAGATCTCCTCGGCGGAAACGCCGGTGAGCGAGACGACCAGGAAGGCGCTGCCGCCCATATAGGCTGCGAACGCGACCGTGAGCAGCATCCACCAGCCGATCACTTTCCAATACAGGCCGTAGAAGGCATCATGAGGCAATTCCGAGGACAGGCTGACGCCACCGATGCGGATGCCGTCGAGCCACCAGCGCCATTCGCGCGCCTTGAACTCGGCATAGAAGAACGGTGCGAGCGGGAAGATGATCAGCGCGATCGGGCTGAGCAGCCAGAGCCACCAGCCGCGCTTGAAGAAGGTCCAGCCGTCGGCGTCGAAATCGCCGCGGAGATCGCCGTAATGGGTGTGCCGCATCTTGTAGCGTTCGAGCGCCGCCGCGCGCCAGGGCAGCGCGAGACCGAGCGTCAGGAGCACCAGCAAGCCCCATAGCATGGCGCGAAACGCGTAAGCCCAGCCGGAGCCGTCCATCCAGAAGCGGACGCCGCGCCAGACCGTGCGGGTCAGGCGGTAGCGCCGCGCGCGAAAAATCGCGAACTGGCCGAAGGCGTAGAAGGCGATGAATAGCGGCGTCGAGGCAAAGGCCTGCCAGCGCTCGAACTCGATGCCAATGAGAAAATAGGCGAGATAGATCGGCAACAGGATCGCGAGCGCGAACAGGAAGCCGACCAGGAGCTCCTTGGCCCGTCCGGTGTATTCGGCCGCATCGCCATCGATCGCGGTGTGCGTCCACAGATGACGGCGGATGTCGGTGACGAGCCAAAACCGGTAGAAGCCGAAGGTCACGAGCTCGAGCATGGCACCCTTGGTGACCATTTTGCGGAACTCGGAGCGGCTGCCGGAGAAATCGACCCGCGTCGCCGGCAGCGGCGGGGGCAAGGGTTCGGACCCGATCGGGGTCCATTGCATGTCGTTCACGGCGGCAACCTCGGGATGCGGATCTGTTCCGGCCAAACTATAGATCAGAGGTTAGTCGATCCCCAAGATGAGCGGGTTCGATTTAGCTCGATTCCAGCGGGTTTCTCGCACGATTCTCTGTCGTTCGGCGTGCGGGAGGTCACGTTCGCGTGGCGTCGTGACGATCGTGCAACGCGCTCGTGAAGGCTGGATGTGGCAAAACTCTCCCTTGCCCCGGCGCAGACAACCGGCTGTAATTGCAAATCAAATACCGCAGCGCAGAATTCAACGACGCGCGGTTCATATCCAGGGAGAACGGTCATGCATGGGACCATCGAAAGCGCGGCCAAGCTCGACGCCTTGCGCGAGCGCGCCATGTCGCTGCCGCTGGAGCAGTTCGATCCCGGCGACCCCGAATTGTTCAGAACCGATACGTTCTGGCCCTATTTCGACCGGCTGCGCCGCGAGGATCCCGTGCATTACTGCAAGGACTCGATGTTCGGGCCGTACTGGTCGGTGACGCGCTACAACGACATCATGGAGATCGAGACCAACCATGCGGTGTTCTCCTCGGCCTCCGCGCTCGGCGGCATCACCATCCGCGACATCGATCCGGATCTGCGCCGTGAGAGTTTCATCTCGATGGACCCGCCGCGCCATGCCGCCCAGCGCAAGACCGTGGCGCCGATGTTCACGCCGACACACCTGGACAATCTCGCCATCAACATCCGCAAGCGCTCGGCCGAGTGCCTGGACAATCTTCCCCGTGGCGAGGTGTTCGACTGGGTCGATCGCGTCTCGATCGAGCTCACGACGCAGATGCTGGCGGTGCTGTTCGACTTCCCCTGGGAGGATCGCCGCAAGCTGACGCGCTGGTCCGACGTCGCCACCACGATTCCCGGCCCGGACGGTCTCGTCGCCACCGAGGACGAGCGGATGGCCGAACTCGCCGAATGCGCGGCCTATTTCTCGAGGCTGTGGAAGGAGCGCATCGAACAGCCGCCGAAGAGCGACCTATTGTCGATGATGGCGCATGGCACTGCTACGCGCGACATGGATGCGAAGAACTTCCTCGGCAATCTTATCCTCCTGATCGTCGGCGGCAACGACACCACGCGCAACACCATGTCGGGCTCGCTTCTCGCGCTGAGCCAGCATCCGGAGCAATATCGCAAGCTGCGCGAGAACCCTGACCTGCTCGACAGTTTCGTGCCGGAGGTGATCCGCTGGCAGACGCCGCTCGCGCATATGCGCCGCACGGCGCTGTCCGATTTCGAGTTCCGCGGCAAGCAGATCAAGAAGGGTGACAAGGTCGTGATGTGGTACGTCTCGGGCAACCGCGACGAGGACGTGATCGACAGGCCCTACGAGTTCATCATCGACCGCGCCCGCCCGCGTACGCACCTGTCCTTCGGCTTCGGCATCCATCGCTGCGTCGGCCTGCGGCTCGCCGAGCTCCAGCTCAAGATTATTTGGGAGGAAATTCTCAAGCGGTTCGACCATATTGATGTGGTCGGCGAACCCACTCGGGTCTATTCGAGTTTTGTAAAGGGTATCGAAACGCTGCCGGTGAAGATTGCTGCGTGAGTCGAACGCAACGGAGCCACGATCATGAACATCCAAGCGCCGGTTAAAGTGGACAAGGCCGAACGCATGCGGAAGGCGCGCGAGGAGGCCTATGCGACGCCGTTGTCGCAATTCCACCCCGGCGCGCCCCGGCTGTTCCAGGACGACACGCTGTGGCCCTGGTTCGAGCGGCTGCGTAAGGAAGAGCCGGTGCATTACTGCACCAATGCGCCGATCGAGCCGTATTGGTCGGTGGTGAAGTACAACGACATCATGCATGTCGACACCAATCACGGCATCTTCTCCTCGGATTCCAAGCTCGGCGGCATCTCGATCCGCGACGTGCCGGAAGGCTACGACTATCCGAGCTTCATCGCGATGGACCAGCCCCGGCATTCGGCGCAGCGCAAGACGGTGTCGCCGATGTTCACGCCGACACACCTGGACGAGCTGGCAAAGCTGATCCGCCAGCGCTCGCAGACCGTGCTGGACAATCTGCCGCGCAACGAGACGTTCAACTTCGTCGAGCGCGTCTCCATCGAGCTGACCACGCAGATGCTGGCGACCCTGTTCGACTTCCCCTGGGAGGAGCGGCGCAAGTTGACGCGCTGGTCCGATGTTTCCACCGCGCTGCCCAAGAGCGGCATCGTCGCCAGCGCCGAAGAGCGCCGCCGCGAGATGGACGAGTGCTACGCCTACATGTCCAAGCTCTGGAACGAGCGTGTCAACTCCGCGCCGCGCAACGACCTGTTGTCGCTGATGGCCCACAACGAGGCCACGCGCCACATGGACCCCGACAACCTCATGGGCAACATCATCCTGCTCATCGTCGGCGGCAACGACACCACGCGCAACACCATGACCGGCTCGGTGCTGGCGCTGAACGAGAACCCGGAGCAGTACGACAAGCTGCGCGAAAATCCGGAGCTGATCGATTCCATGGTGCCGGAGGTGATCCGCTGGCAGACGCCGCTGGCGCATATGCGGCGTACTGCGCTCCAGGACACCGAGATCGGCGGCAAGCACATCAGGAAGGGCGACCGGGTCGTGATGTGGTACGTCTCCGGCAATCGCGACGAGGAGATGTTCGACAAGCCGGACGAGTTCATCATCGACCGCCCCCGCCCGCGCACGCACCTCTCCTTCGGCTTCGGCATCCACCGCTGCGTCGGCATGCGGCTCGCCGAGCTGCAGCTCAAGATCGTCTGGGAGGAGATGCTGAAGCGCTTCGACCGCATCGAGGTGGTCGGCGAGCCCAAGCGGATCTATTCGAGCTTCATCAAGGGATATGAGACGCTGCCGGTGCGGATTCCGGGCTGAGCTCTCTCCTACCGTCATTGCGAGGAGCGAAGCGACGAAGCAATCCAGACTGTCACCGCGGAGGGATTTCTGGATTGCTTCGCTGCGCTCGCAATGACGGGGTCCTGGACACACCTGCTCGTCACGCCCGCACCTGCAGGCACGGCACTCCCCCGCTATAGAATTCCGGCATGACAGCTCGCGCCAGATGCGAAGGCACGACCGCGCGCGGCTGTTCTACGACACGCCATCTAACTCAACCTGATGTCCCACACGCCTTCCTTGCGGCAGGCGGCGACTTCCTCGCGCAGCAGCGCGGTGATGGCGAGCGAGGCGGTCGAGGCCGGGCGGTCGATTGGAGAGGCAAAAATGAGCTCGCGCGTCATCGGCTTGGATACCGGTGCGGTTTCCAGCCGCCCGTCCGCGACCTCGCCATGGACCGAGGACGGTGGTAGCAGCGCGAAGCCGAGGCCCTCCTCGACCAGGCTCGTCAGCACGCGGAAGGAGTCCGCTTCCAGCTGGACGTCGAGCTTGATCTTGCGCTGGGCCGCAGCGTGCTCGATCAGCGCCCGAAGGCCGTGGGAATGAGAGGGCAGCACCAGCCGTTGCCGCAGCAGCCAGCCGATGTCGACGCTCTTCTTGCGCGCCAAGCCGCAGCCGCGCGGACCGACCGCGACGATGTTGTCGCGCCCCAGGCTCTGCACGTTGAGATGCAGGTCGGCCGAGCGGCCGTAGAGGATGGCGAGATCCATCTCGCCGCGATGCAGCCATTCGACCAGATGCCCGCTGTAGCTCTCGACGATGCGCAGCGAGATGCCGGGAAATTTTTCGACACAGCGCCGTGCAAAGCGCGCCGACAGCACGCAGCTCACGGTCGGAACCAGGCCGAGCACGACCTGGCCGGACGGCGGCCCCTTGGCCGACTGGATGTCGTCGCGGATCTGGTCGATCTGCCGCACGATGCCGGAGGTGCGTGCGAGCAGCAGGCGGCCGGCCTCGGTCAGCACCATGCCGCGGCCGTTGCGCGTGAAGAGTTCGGTGCGCAGCTCGTGTTCCAGGAGCTTGATCTGCCTGGAGAGCGCCGGCTGCGCCACGCGCAAGGTGTCGGAGGCCTTGGACAGGCTGCCGAGCTCCGCCACGCAACTGAAGGTCCTGAGCTGCCGGAAATCCATGCTTGCCAATCCTGGAAGGCTACTCCATACGCTATAACAAATGAGCATAGGGGGCGGGCATTGTTTTCACAACGCCCGTGGGTTGGCCGGCGTTATCTTTAACTGCCGCTGAGAATTGGAAACGCCATGAGTCAAGAACACCACGCCGAAGATTACGCCGACATCCGCGAGGCCGTAGCCAAGCTCTGCGCGCAGTTCCCCGGCGAATATTGGCGCAAGCTCGACCGCGAGATGGCCTACCCCAAGGCGTTCGTCGATGCGCTGACCGAGGCCGGATATCTCTCGGTGCTGATCCCCGAGGAATATGGCGGCGCGGGCCTAAAGCTGTCGGCGGCCGCGGCGATCCTGGAAGAGATCCAGCGCGCGGGCTGCAACGGCGGCGGCTGCCATGCCCAGATGTACACGATGGGCACGGTGCTCAGGCACGGCAATGCCGAGCAGAAGGCAAAATACCTGCCGAAAATCGCGAGCGGCGAGTTGCGCCTGCAGGCGTTCGGCGTCACCGAGCCGACCAGCGGCACCGACACCTCCTCGCTGAAGACGTTCGCGCGCAAGGACGGCAACGACAGCTACATCGTCAACGGCCAGAAGATCTGGACCAGCCGCGCCGAGCATTCCGATCTGATGGTGCTGCTGGCGCGCACCACGCCGAAGGACCAGGTCAAGAAGCGCACCGACGGACTGTCGGTGTTCATCGTCGACATGCGCGAGGCCAAGAACAACGGTCTCGAGATCCGCCCGATCCGCACCATGATGAACCACGCCACCACCGAAGTGTTCTTCACCGACATGAGGGTGCCGGCGGAGAATCTGATCGGCGAGGAAGGCAAGGGCTTTCGCTACATCCTCTCCGGCATGAATGCCGAGCGCATCCTGATCGCGGCCGAATGCGTCGGCGACGCCAAGTGGTTCATCGCGAAGGCGACGAACTACGCCAAGGAGCGCGCCGTGTTCGGCCGGCCGATCGGCCAGAATCAAGGCATCCAGTTTCCGATCGCAAAAGCCTACGCCTCGATGCGCGCGGCCGAGCTGATGGTGAAGGAAGCCACGCGCAAATACGAGGCCGGGCTCGATTGCGGCGCCGAGGCCAACATGGCCAAGATGCTGGCGGCGGATGCGTCCTGGGAAGCGGCGAACGCCTGCATCCAGACCCATGGCGGGTTCGGCTTTGCCGAGGAATACGACGTCGAGCGCAAGTTCCGCGAGACGCGGCTCTACCAGGTGGCGCCGATCTCGACCAACCTCGTGCTGTCCTTCGTCGCCGAGCACGTGCTCGGCATGCCGCGCTCGTACTGAGGTTGCGGCCATGGGAGCATTGGACGGGATCAGGGTGATTGCGGTCGAGCAGGCGGTGGCGGCGCCGTTCTGCTCCTCGCGCCTGGCGGATGCCGGCGCGGACGTGATCAAGATCGAGCGGCCCGAGGGCGATTTCGCCCGCGGCTATGACGCGGCGGCCAAGGGCCAGAGCAGCTATTTCGTCTGGCTCAATCGCGGCAAGCAATCGGCGGTGGTCGATCTCACCACGAAGGAAGGCCGCGCCGAGCTGGAGAAGCTGATCGCGAGTGCCGACGTGCTGATCCAGAACCTGAAACCCGGCTCGATGGACAAGCTCGGCTTCTCGCGCGAGCGGCTCTTGAAGGACTATCCCAAGCTGATCTCGTGCACCATCACCGGTTATGGTGACGAAGGTCCCTACGCCCACCGCAAGGCCTATGATCTCCTGATCCAGGCCGAGAGCGGGCTCGCCTCGATCACCGGCAATCCCGATGGCGCCTCGCGCGTCGGCATGTCGATCGTGGATGTTGCGACCGGCGCCACCGCGCATGCCGCGATCCTGGAGGCGCTGATCGCGCGCGGGCGCACCGGCAAGGGCGCCGACATCCGCATCTCCATGTTCGACGTGATGGCGGATTGGTGCACCGTGCCGCTGCTCAATGCCGAAGCCGGCAATCCGCCCAAGCGCATGGGCCTGCGCCATCCCTCGATCGCGCCCTATGGCGTGTTCACCTCCAAGGACGGCAAGGACATCCTGATCTCGATCCAGAGCGAGCGCGAGTGGAAGACGCTCTGCGCGAAGGTGCTGGATCAGCCGGACCTGCCGGCCGATCCCCGCGTCGCCAACATGGTCGAGCGCGTGCGCAACCGCGACTTCACCGACACGACGGTGGCCGACATCTTCGGCAGGATGACGCGCGACGAGCTGTTGAAGCGGCTCTCGGACGCCGACATCGCATTCGCCGAGGTCAACACCATGGCCGACCTCGCCAACCATCCGCATCTGCGGCGGATCGAGGTCGACACGCCGAACGGCCGCGTCAGCTATCCCGCGCCGGCGCCGATCATCGTCGGCGAGACGCGCAGCTACGGCGCCGTGCCCGCCATTGGCGAAAAGCCCCAATCCAAGACGTGAGAGAGCGAGGCGTCATGACCGAGAAGCTCGACATCGATCATCTCAGGCAATGGATCGGCCGCAGCCAGGAGGCCACCGACATCGTCACCGCGCAGCTCGTGAAGGGCCTGCGCGCGACGCTGTTCCAGGAGGTCGGCGAGCCCAAGGCGGGCGACGCTGCGCCGTTCACGGTGCACTGGTGCCTGGCGCAGCCGGTGTTTCCGATGTCGATGCTCGGTCCGGACGGCCACCCGACCCGCGGCGGCTTCCTGCCGCCGGTGCCGCTGCCGCGCCGGATGTGGGCCGGCGGCGAGATCGAGTTCTTGCAGCCCTTGCGCGTCGGCGATGAATCGACGCGGACTTCGCGCATTGCCGACGTGCAGGTGAAATCAGGATCGACCGGCACGCTGTGCTTCGTCTCGGTCGAGCACAGCATCTCCTCGCCGAGGGGCACGGCGATCCGCGAGCGGCAGGACATCGTCTATCGCGAGATGACCGGCGGCGCGCCGGCTGGCGGCAAGGCGTCGCCTCCGCCGCCGCGGGCGCAGCATCGCGAAACGCATGTGTCGGATCCCGTGCTGCTGTTTCGCTATTCCGCGCTGACCTTCAACGGCCACCGCATCCATTACGACCGCGACTACGTCACTGAGGTCGAGGGCTATCCGGGCCTGATCTTCCACGGTCCACTACAGGCAGCGCTGATCGTCGAGATGGCGGCCAAGCTTCGTGGCGGCAAGGCGCCGAAGAAGTTTTCGTATCGCGGCGTGCAGCCGCTATTCGAAGGCACGGAGTTCTCGGTCAACGCCAACGAGACTGAGGCGGGCATGGAGCTGTGGACCGCGAACGCGGAGGGGCAGCCGACGATGAAGGGCACGGCGGTGTGGTGATAGTCTCTCCTCGTCATTGCGAGGAGCGAAGCGACGAAGCAATCCAGACTGCCTCTGCGGAGAGATTCTGGATTGCTTCGCTTCGCTCGCAATGACGGGTGGGGCTGCTACGTTCAATCAATAAACGCAGGGACGGAAACCATGGCCAGGAACGGCAAGACCGGCACCAAGCCCGTCACCGTGAAGCAGGCGACGCTCAACCTTCTGCGCGCCTTCGGCATCGACAGGGTGTTCGGCAACCCTGGTTCGACCGAGCTGCCGTTCCTGAGCGACTGGCCCGACGATCTCGACTACGTGCTGGCGCTGCAGGAAGCTTCCGCCGTCGGCATGGCCGATGGTTATGCGCAGGCGACGCGCAATGCCGGCTTCGTCAACCTGCATTCGGCGGCCGGCGTCGGCAACGCGCTCGGCAACATCTACACCGCGCATCGCAACCAGACCCCGCTAGTGATCACCGCAGGCCAGCAGGCGCGCTCGATCCTGCCCTTGCAGGCGTTTCTCTATGCCGAGCGCGCCTCCGAGTTTCCGCGGCCTTATGTGAAATACAGCGTCGAGCCGGCAAGGCCGGAGGACGTGCCCGCCGCGATCGCGCGGGCCTATTACACCGCGATGCAGCCGCCGTGCGGGCCGACCTTCGTGTCGATCCCGATCGACGACTGGGCCCATGCCTGCGCACCGGTCGAGGCGCGCAGGGTCAGCCGCGAGATCGGCCCTGAGCTGGAGCCGATGAAGGCGCTGATTGCGGCGCTCGCCTCAAGCAAACACCCCGCGCTCGTCGTCGGCCCGGGCGTCGATCGCGCCGGCGCGGTGGATCTGATGGTGCGCGTCGCCGAGAAGAGCAAGGCGAGCGTCTGGGTCAGCCCGTTCTCGGCACGCTGCTCGTTCCCCGAGCGGCATCCGCAATTCGCGGGCTTTCTGCATGCCTCGCCGGCGCAACTGTCCGACGCGCTGCGCGAGCACGATGTCGTCATCGTCATCGGCGCGCCGGTGTTCACCTTCCATGTCGAGGGCCATGCCACGATCTTCGACCGCGGCGCGACCATCTTCCAGATCACGGATGACGCGGATGCCGCCGCGGTGACGCCATCAGGCACCAGCATCATCGCGACGATGGAGCCGGCGCTGAGCCTGCTGCTCGACCTGCTGCCGGAGAGCAAGCGCGCGGCGCCAAAAGGCCGCACGCTGCCGCCGGCGCCGCAGCCCGCCGATCCGCTGCCGGTCGAATTCCTGCTGCATTCGCTGTCGCAGGCAATGCCGGATGATGCATCACTTGTCGAGGAAGTGCCCTCGCACCGGCCGGCGATGCAAAAATTCCTGCCGATGCGCGGCCAGGACAGTTTCTACACCATGTCGAGCGGCGGCCTCGGCTATTCTCTGCCCGCCGCCGTCGGTATGGCGCTCGGCAAGCCGAAGCAGCGCACGGTGTGCCTGATCGGCGACGGCTCGGCGATGTATTCGATCCAGGCGCTCTGGACCGCCGTGCAGCGCAAGCTGCCGCTCACCGTCGTGGTCATCAACAATTCCGGCTACGGCGCGATGCGCTCGTTCAGCCAGGTCATGCAGGTGCGCAACGTGCCGGGGCTGGAGCTGCCGGGGATCGATTTCGTCCGGCTTGCCGAGGGCATGGGCTGCCGTGCGGTGCGGGTGACGAAGGCTGCGGAGCTGGGCGAAGCGCTGAAGCGCGGCATGGCGTATGCGGGCACGAGCCTCGTTGAGGTCGTCGTGGATTCCGCAGTGCCTGTGCTGTACGGGCAGAAGCATTGACCGTGTCGTAGCCCGGATGGAGCGCAGCGTAATCCGGGAATCCTGCCACAGGCGAGTCGGCCCTGGATTGCGCTGAGCTCCATCCAGGCTACGACATCACGACGCCAAAAAACCTCCGTCGGCCGCGAGCACATGCCCGACGACATACGACGACGCATCCGACGACAGCCACACCACGGCCTCGGCGACCTCCTCCGGGCTGCCCATCCGCCGCAGCGGCAGGCCTGCGCTGACCGTCGCCACATCGCCGACGCCGGCGCGCAGCATCATGTCTGTGACGACGCGGCCGGGCGCGATCGCATTGATGCGAATGCCGCGCGGCGCGTTCTCCATCGCCGCCGAGCGCGTCAGCGAGATCGCGGCGGCCTTTGAGGCCGAGTAGAGCGAAAAGCCTGGATTGGGATTGCGCACCCCGCTGACGGAGGTGTTGACGACGATGCTGCCGCGCCCCTGCGCCAGCATCGCCGGCAATTGATGGCGCAGGCAGAGGAACAGCGCGCGGACATTGGTGTCGAACACGCTGTCGTAGATCTCCGTGCCCTGCTCCTCCAGCGGCGCGCGGCGCTCCTGGAAGCCGGCATTGTTGAAGGCAACGTCGAGCCGGCCGCAGCGCCCGACGGCTGTGCCGACGAGGCGCGCGACCTCGTCTTCCTTCGTGATGTCGGTCTGAAGCGCGATCGCCTCCGTGCCGAGCCCGCGGCACGCGGCGGCGGTGGCCTCGATCTCGGCCTCGCGCCGGCCGGCGACGACGATCGCTTCCGCCCCTTCGGCCGCCATCCTCAGCGCCGTTGCGCGCCCGATGCCGCTGCCGCCGCCCGTGATCAGGCAGACCTTGCCGCTCATGCGCTGACCGGTCGGCAAGGCTTCGCTCATGGTCCACTCCAAACACTTGCGCGCGCCGTTGCGCCCATATAGTTGTATGATACAACTATATGGGTCGAGTCAAGCCATGGCCGAGCTTTCGCTGATTGACGACATCCGCGCCGCCTCGCGCCTGATGGTGCGCGAACTCGGCTTCATGGACGCCACGGTGGCGGCCTCGGGCTATCCGCCCTCGGCGGTCCACACCATCCTGGAGATCGGCATTCGTGGCCCCATGACGTCGGGCGAGCTCGGCGATTTCCTGCGGCTGGAGAAATCCAGCGTCAGCCGTCTGGTGCGCAAGCTGATCGATTGCGGCGAGCTCAAGGAGACGCCGGACGAGGCGGATGCGCGCAGCAAGCTGCTGTCGCTGACGGCGAAGGGCCGGCGCACGCTGGAGGCCCTCCACGCGTTCGGCCGGCAGCAGGTCCGCGGCGCGCTGGCGGCGCTGACGCCGGCCGAGCAGCGCACGGTGTGCGAGGGCATGATGCTCTATGCGCAGGCGCTGCGCGCGAGCCGGGTGGGGGAGACGGTGGCGGTGGTGTGATGCGCGAGGTTGCTGAAGCTGCTTCTACACGCTCGGTGTCATCGCCCGCGAAGGCGGGCGATCCAGTACTCTGAGACGGTTGTGGTTGAGCCGACAGGGGCGGCATACTGGATGCCCCGCCTCCGCGGGGCATGACAGCGTCTAGCGTGGGAGCACCTAACGGTCACTTCCCGAACTCCTCCCGCATCTTCGCCTGGATCTTGGCCATGCCGCCGATCCAGCGGTCGTAATTTTCGGTCTTCTTGCGCATGTAGCCGAGCACTTGCGGGTGCGGCAGGATCAGGAACGTCTCCTGCTCGAGGCCGGCGAGCACGTCTTTCGCCACTTGCTCGGGCGTCAGGTCGCCGTCGCCGGATTGCGGGCCCTTGGGAATCGAGCGCAGCATGTTGGTGTCGACACCCTGCGGACACAGGATCGAGACCTTGATGTTGTGGGCCTTGTGCGAGATCGCGAGATTCTCGGCAAAACCGACCGCCGCGTGCTTCGTCGTCGAATAGGCCGGGCTGCCGACCTGCGACAGCAGGCCCGCGGCCGAGATGGTGTTGAGGAAATAGCCGCCGCCGCGCGCCCTCATCCGAGGGACGAGATGCCGCGCCGCATAGACATGCGCCATGACGTGGATCGCCCAGCTGCGCTGCCACGGCTCGTCGGAAGCGCCGCCGGCATTCTCCGACATCGGGTCGAAGCCGCCGCCGATGCCGGCGTTGGAACAGAACAGCGCGATCGGGCCGAACTGCCGCTCGGTCTCCTCGATGACGTGGACGATGTCCTTTTCCTGCGCGACGTCGCATTTGAACGCGGCGCCATCGACCATGGCCGCGACCGCTCGCGCATTGGCCGCGTCCATGTCCGCGACCACGACCTTGGCCGCACCCGCATTGTGAAAGGCCTCGCACAGCGCCTTGCCGATGCCGTTTGCGCCGCCCGTGACGACCACGACCTTGCCGGTCACCTTCATGCGACGTCTCCTCTCGTCTTCTTATACCGCTTCGCGGAAACTTCTCAGCTCAACACGAGGTCGAGCACCGCGGTATAATGACATGCCGCGCCGGCCAAGACAAAGCCGTGCCAGATCGCATTCTGAAAGCGCAGCCGCCGCCAGGCGTGGAAGATCACGCCGAAGCTGTAGAGCAGGCCGCCGGCAAGAATGAAGCCCAGCACCAGCGTGGGCAACGCCCTGACCACGGCATCGTAGAGCATCATGCCGCTCCAGCCCATCGCGAGATAGATGCCGACCGAGACGCGGTCGAACCGGCCGGGATAGAGCAGCTTCAGCACGATGCCGAGGATTGCGACGCACCAGACGCCGGCCAGCAGCACCAACGCGAACACGCTGTCCTTCAGCTCCAGGATGAACGGCGTGTAGGTCGCGGCGATCAAGAGATAGATCGCGGAATGGTCGAAGCGGCGCAGCAGCCATTTGGCCGGCGAGACCGGCCAGAGATTATAGGTCGCCGACAGCACCAGCATCGAGAGCAGGCCGGCGACATAGACGGAGACGCCGACGATGTCGGTGGCGTCGGCATAGACCGCCGTCAGCACCACCAGCACCGTCGCGGCAATGATGCCCGCGAGCACGCCGATCCCGTGGACGATGCCGTCGGCGATCAGCTCGGCGCGATCGTAGTCCCAGCCGATCGCGTCGGCTGCGGCGTGGACGGAAGAGGATGCAAGCTGCTTCAACTGGAAGACGGTCATGGCAATCCGCAAAGGCTCGAGGCAATGCCCTCTAGATGGGTGTTTCAGGACCGGCGGGTCGTTCAAACGGCTGATTTGCCGAGAAAGGCGGTGGAAGTATGAAAGCTTGAATTTCTTCAGGCAATTGCCACTTTTGTGACTAATCCGTTTTGCGTATCCCTCGCCCGAGATCCCCTCACGTTCATATGGCATTCAGTTTCCAGGATATGGTCGAGGAAGCGCGGCTGTCGGCGCGGGCGCTGATCGACTATGGCGAGCACTTCTTCAACCCGACGGTGCGGCTTGGTGTCACCGGTCTGTCGCGCGCCGGTAAGACCGTATTCATCACCGCGCTGATCCATGGACTGACGCGTGGCGGCAGGTTTCCGGTGTTCGAGGCCTACGCCTCGGGCCGGATCGCGCGGGCGCACCTGGCGCCGCAGCCGGACGATGCCGTGCCGCGCTTTGCATATGAGAGCCATCTGCGCGCGCTGATCGAGGAACGGCGCTGGCCGAGCTCGACCATGGACATCAGCGAGCTCAGGCTCGTGATCGACTACCAGCGCCCGAACGGCGCCGACCGCACGCTGACGCTCGACATCGTCGACTATCCCGGCGAATGGCTGCTGGACCTGCCGCTGCTCCACAAGAGCTACGAGCAATGGTCGGCGGAGAGCCTGGCGCTGTCGCGCGAGGCGCCGCGTGCGCATCTCGCGGCCGAGTGGCACAGTCATCTCGCGACGCTCAAGCCCGAAGCGCGCGAGGACGAGCAGGCGACGCTGACGGCCGCAAAGCTCTTCACCGATTATCTGCGCGCCTGCCGCGACGAGCGGTTTGCGATGAGCCTGTTGCCGCCCGGTCGCTTCCTGATGCCCGGCAATCTCGCCGATACGCCGGCGCTGACCTTTGCGCCGCTGGACGTGCCTGCGGGCGGGCAGGCGGGTGAGGGATCGCTGTGGGCGATGATGGTGCGGCGCTTCGAAGCTTACAAGGACGTCGTGGTGCGGCCGTTCTTCCGCGATCATTTCGCGCGGCTCGACCGTCAGATTGTGCTGGCCGATGCGCTCGCCGCGTTCAACTCCGGCCCCGAGGCGCTGCGCGATCTCGAAGCCGCGCTCGCCGCCATTCTCGACTGCTTCAACACCGGCCGCAGCACGATCCTCTCCAGCCTGTTCCGGCCGCGCATCGACCGCATCCTGTTCGCCGCGACCAAGGCGGATCATCTGCATCATTCCAGTCACGACCGGCTCGAGGCGGTGCTGCGCCGCGCCGTCTCGCGCGCGGTCGCGCGCGCGGAAAACACCGGCGCGGCGATCGACGTCGTCGCGCTCGCCGCCGTGCGCGCCACGCGCGAAGCGCAGGTGGCGCATGGCCGTGACAAGCTGCCGTCGATCCTGGGAACACCCGCCGCGGGCGAAAGCGCCGGCGGCGAGTTCTTCGACGGCAACACCGAGGTTGCGACCTTTCCGGGCGATCTTCCGCTCGATCCCGAACCGCTGTTCAATGGGACGGATGCGTTCCGCGGGCTCGCGTCGGAGGCGGCCGGGAACAGCGATTTCCGCTTCCTGCGCTTCCGCCCGCCGAAGCTTGAACGCGAGGGTGCCGACGAGCCGACGCTGCCACACATCCGCCTCGACCGTGCCTTGCAGTTCCTGATCGGAGACAAGCTGTCATGACCGAGCGATCCAAGCCACGGCGGCCGGCGACGTTCCGGCTCGACGATCCCGGCGTCGTCGTCGCCGAGGCCGACGAGACCGGCCGTCTCGGTCGCGCCACCATCCAGATCACGCCGGAGCCCGACCCGGCGATGCTGCCGGTGCCGGTGCACGCCGCAGTCCCGGCGCGGCGCGGCTTTCCCTGGGGCACGCTGTTCTGGTCGGGGCTCGCCGGATTGACGCTGCTCGGTACCGGGCTCGGCGTGGTGCATCTGGTCGAGGATCTGTTCGCGCGCAGCCAGACGCTCGGCTTCGTTGGACTTGCCTTCGCCGCCGTCACCGCGCTGGCGCTTGCGGTGGTGATCGGGCGCGAGGCGTTCGGTCTCGCGCGTCTTGCGACCATCGAGAAGCTGCACCAGCGCGCAGCTTCCGTGCTGGCCAGCGACGATCGCAAGGAGAGCCGGGTCATCGTCCAGGACCTGCTCAAGATCGCGCACCAGAACCCGCAGCTGGCGCGCGCCCGCGCGACGCTGGAGAGCCACGCCGGCGAGATCATCGACGGCGCCGACATGATCCGCCTCGCCGAGCGCGAGCTGATGTCGCCGCTGGACGCCGAGGCGCGGCGGCTGGTGTCGTCAGCGGCGCAAAAGGTCTCGATCGTGACGGCGGTGAGCCCGCGCGCCGCCATCGACGTGCTGTTCGTGTTCGTGGCGGCGCTGCGCCTGATCCGCCAGCTCGCTTATCTCTATGGCGGCCGTCCCGGCGCGCTCGGCATGATCCGCCTGCTTCGCCACGTCATCGCTCATCTCGCCATCACCGGCGGCATGGCCGCGAGCGACAGCCTGGTGCAGCAGATGCTCGGCCACGGCATCGCGGCGAAGCTGTCGCAGCGCCTGGGTGAAGGCGTGCTGAACGGGCTGCTGACGGCACGGCTGGGATTGGCCGCGATCGATGTGACGCGGCCGCTGCCGTTCGCGGCCCTGCCGCCGCCGAAGCTGTCGGATCTGGCGACGGATCTGCTGCGGAAGAAGGACGCCGACGAGTAGATCGCTCCCTTGGACCGCCTCACTCCTTCAGATTATTCGCCCGCTTCACCCAGGCGCGCACGTCCTTGAGGACGGCGGGAAGCACGGCCTTGACCTCCGCCACGGTCATGCCCGCCTTGATCCGGGGATCGTACAGCAGGTTGAGGATGTACTGGTCGTAGACGTCGAAATAGCCCATCGAGACGTTGTCGTTGAACATGGTCCAGGGCACGCTCGTGGTGTCGTTGATCGGTCCGAGCGATTGCAGCAGCTCCTCATAGGCGCAGTCGAGGAAGGTGAAATCGCCGTTGTCGACGGTGAGGATGACGTCGGAATGCTCGATCTCGAAATTGTCGTTCTTGCGGAAGCCGGACAGGCATTGCGGATCGAGCGAGGAGCGGATCTCGCGCGCCTTCTCGGCGCCGTAGAAGCTCGAGATGGTGCGGAAGAGATCGCGGTCGCGCACCAGCTTCACGCGCACATTCGCCGCTTCGTTGGTGTCGATCATGGCGATGTCGAGATGCTGCACGCGCTTGCCGATGTCAGCCACGACCTTGGCGAGCTGCGTCTTGCGATCCTCGCGGTCGCTCTCGGCGTAGACGCGTACCGGCCCGTCGAACTTGCGGATGCGGTCGACGCGGCCGGCAAGATGGTATTCGGCGCCGAATGCCGTCTTCAGGAAGCCTTCAATGATCTCGCCGTCGGTGAAGCTCTTCTTCTCGGCGCGCTGGCGCGAGGACACCGCGGGCAGCTCGGCGGCGGCAGCCATGGGTGCGATGTCAGGCGCGCAGGCGAGCGTCGCGAGGGCCAGCAGGGCGAAGCGAAAGCCGGGCGAGGGCGGGACGAATGCGCTCATCGTGCTGTGACGCTGCCGCATTCGCCCCGCGTGCACAAGAGCGCAAATTCACGCGCCGCGCGGGTTCCTGGTCAGTTGTTCAGCACCACCACCGGGGTGCCGATCGAGACGCGGCTATAGAGGTCGGTGACGTCGTCGTTGGTCATGCGGAAGCAGCCCGAGGAGACGGCCTGACCGATCGTCTCCGGCTCGTTGGAGCCGTGGATGCGGTACAGCGTCGAGCCCAGATACATGGCGCGGGCGCCGAGCGGGTTGTCGATGCCGCCCTTCATGTGGCGCGGCAGGTCCGGCCGGCGCGCCAGCATCTGCGAGGGCGGCGTCCAGTCCGGCCATTCCCTCTTGGCGGTGATCCTGTGCACCCCGGCCCAGCGGAAGCCGTCGCGGCCGACGCCGATGCCGTAGCGCAGCGCCTGCCCGTTCCCGAGCACCAAATAGAGCCGCCGCTCGGCGGTGTTCACCACGACGGTGCCCGGGGCGTAGCTGCCGTTATACATGACGGTGGTGCGGGGGATCGGGCTCGCGCCGCCGCGGCCGATATAGCTGGTGGAACTGGTGCCCGTGAAGTCTATCATCCCCGTCGCGGACGCGTCGGCTGCGCCAGCCAGCAGCAGCGCCATTGCGGCCATCGGTGCGGCAAAAAACCGGATCATCATCTCCCCCAGAAAAAAAATCGATTCAACCGGACCCAGAGGCCATATTTGCGCGCGTTTCGCAAGCCACGGGCCCGTGAGGGTCGCATCGTTAACGACTGACGTTACCAAATCGCAACTGCGCCAATTTGCTGGAAAGCGTTAGCCAAACCGGCGTCTCACCACGCGGGGCAGGGCCGCAATGCCCGCTATTGCTTTGACGCGCCGCGCGAACAATGATTGACCGAATGGATCACTGGCAGGTTGCGGGAGCAGACAGAATGAACGGTGCGGAAAGCCTGGTGCGGACGATGGTCAAGGGCGGGGTGGACGTCTGCTTCACCAACCCCGGCACCTCCGAGATGCATTTCGTCGCGGCGCTCGACCGTGTCCCCGGCATGCGCTGCGTGCTCGGCCTGTTCGAAGGCGTGGTGACGGGCGCGGCCGACGGCTATTTCCGCATGAAGGGCACGCCGGCCTCGACCCTGCTGCATCTCGGCCCCGGCCTCGCCAACGGCCTTGCCAATCTGCACAATGCCAAGAAGGCCAATTCCGGCATCGTCAACATCGTCGGCCAGCACGCCGTCTACCACATCGGCTACAACGCGCCGCTGACCTCCGACATCGAGGGCCTGGCCCGGCCGATGTCGTCCTGGGTCCGCACCTCGCCGGATGCCAAATCGGTCGCCGCGGACGGCGCCGCCGCCATTGCCGCCGCGAAAAGTGCGCCGCCGCAGATCGCCACCCTGATCCTGCCCGCCGACACCGCCTGGAACGAGGCCGACGGCATCGCCGAGGTTCCGGCCGAGCAGCAGCGCGCCAGCTATTCGCCGCAGGCGGTCGAGCAGGCCGCAAAGATCCTGCATGGCGACGGCGAAGGCACGCTGCTCCTGATGACCGGCAGCGCGCTGAGCGCGCAGGGTCTGGCGCTGGCCGAGCGCATCGCCGGCAAGACCGGCTGCACCGTGATGGGCCCGACCTTCCGTCCGAAGATGGCGCGCGGCCGTGGCCGTTTCTCGATCGACCGCATCCACTACGTCATCGATCAAGCCCTGCCGATGCTGGCGAAATTCCGTCACATCGTGCTGGTCGAGTCCGACGACCCCGTGGCGTTCTTCGCCTATCCGAACAAGCCGAGCATGCTCAAGCCGCAGGGCTGCGAGGTGCATCGCATGACCTCCTGGGGCGAGAATTCGGTCGCCGCGCTCGAGGCACTCGCCGGCGCCGTGAAGGCCAGCGCCAGGGACGTCAAGCCGCAGGCTCTGGCTGAGCTGGTCAAGCCGACCGGCGCGCTCACCTTCGCCTCGATCGCGCAGGCCATTGCCTGTGCGATCCCCGAGAACGCGATCATGGTCGACGAATCCCTCACCACCGGCCGCGGCTTCTTCCCGCCGACGGCGGCGGCCGCCCCGCACGACTGGCTGCAGAACATGGGCGGCTCGATCGGCTTCTCGACGCCGCTGTCGATCGGTGCCGCGATCGCCTGCCCGGACCGCAAGGTGATCACCATGGTCGGCGACGGCAGCGCGATGTACACGATCCAGTCGCTGTGGACCCACGCACGCGAGAACCTCGATATCGTCACCATCGTGTTCGCCAACCGCATCTACCAGATCCTGCGCGGCGAGTTCGACAATGTCGGCGCCGGCGAGCCCGGCCAGCGCGCCAACGACATGCTCCGCCTCGACCGCCCGACCCTGGACTTCGTGGCGCTGGCCAAGGGCATGGGCGTTCCCGGCCGCGCCGTCACCAATGCCGACGAGTTCAACAAGGCACTGGCAGAGGCCGTCGCCGAGCCCGGCCCGCGCCTGATCGAAGTTCAGATGTAGACCGGACCGATTGCGCCGCGAATTCCGGTCTCATGTAGCCCGGATGGAGCGTAGCGTAATCCGGGGCTGGTGTGTTTTGCGAGAGTCCCGGATTGCGCTACGCTTCATCCGGGCTACCAACTTTGGCGCGCACGTGATGGGCCCGGAGGCACGATGCAGACCGAGCTGAACAAGGTGATCGCGGCTGTCAGGGACTTCTACGCCCACGAGGGCTTCCTGTTCGAGAAGGACGTCGGCGAGCGGGCGGTCACGCACCGTTTCGCCGTGCATCTGGAGAAGCAGTTTTCGGGCTGGTCGGTCGACTGCAATTACGACCGGCTCGGCGAGCGCACGCTGCATCTGCCGCACGGCACCATCATCTCGACCGACGACCATCTCGGTAAGTCGATCTACCCCGATGTCGTCGTGCATCAGCGCGAGATCCCGAACAATTTGCTCGCCGTGGAGATCCGCAAGGCGAGCAACCACACGCCGCTCGATCACGACCAGCACAAGCTGCGGGCGCTGACCGACGTCCATGTCTGGTTTCCCTATTGGATCGGCCTGCTCCTGGTGCTGGACAGGCAACATGTGACGATGTCGGAGGTCTATGTCAGCGGTGCCGTCGACGAGCCGCTGTCACGCTGGTTCGCCTCGCGACTGGAGGAGACCGGCCGCGCAGCTCGCGCATAGCCGAGCGCGCCATTGCGCACCTGCGCACGCTGCGAGGTCGTGAGGCAGACCATGCCGGGAGTGTGACCCCCACCACAGTTCCGGCGTGCGATCGGGCCTATCGTGGGCGGACTTGCACGCGTCGATGCCGGAGGCCTACGCTGGCTCATTCGGATCAGGTACTTTGGAGGTTCTGATGCAGAAATCATATTTGCTGGCTGCGACGGCAGCGCTGATGCTCATGATGCAATCGCCGCTCGCGCTGGCGCAGGGCGCGCCGGCCGCGGGCGGAACCGCTGCGCCTGCCGCGACAAGCACTGCGCCGGCTGCGACGACCACAGCGCCAAGCGCGACCACCGACACGTCCAGCCAGCCCACTGACGGCAAGAAGAGCGCGTCGAAGAAGCCGGCGAAGAAGAAGATGACCCGCCAGCAGGAGATCGATCATTCGGTCGACACCGGCACCGTGCCGGCGCGCTATCGCAGCTCGGTGCCCAAGCGGTACCACCAATACATTCCGTTCGCTAAGCAGTAACGGATCGCACCGTGGCGCGACGTGATCGAACGTGGTGCCGCCGATCATTCGGCGGCGTCCGGCCCTCCATTGCGCCACATCGCCGGTGGCGGTCTGCGCGAGCGGTGCTAGAGTAGGCCGAAGCCCGGGGGGAATGATGAGCGATGAGGTGAAGGATGCCGGCCTTGTGGCCATGATCAGCAGCATCCTGGGAGGCAACAAGCGCGCAGACCCTGTTGCACCGCCTCCGCTCGCCGAGGTCCCGCCGATCGTGCCGGCGGATCCCGTAGAGCCGGCCGCGACGTCCAGGTCCGAGTCCAAGCCCGAGTTCAGGTCCGATGCGGCCGAAGCCGAGAGCGCGCCCGATGCCGCAGCGGCGGCCGCCGAGCCGGCCGAGCCGCCCGCGCAAATCGCAACCACGCGGGACGGCAAGCGGCTGCTGCCGGCGGAGGCGATCGCCGATCTCGTGCTCGGCGAGCTGCGCAAGCTGGACAACTTCCCGAGTTCCGGCGTCTCGGTCACGGTCTATGGTTACCGGCACTGGAACGCGATGCTCACTTTCGCGCCGTTCTCCACCAGTTTCCAGAACGCAACCCGGTTCCGCCAGGCCGTGCCGGACCTCGTCTTCAAGCTCCGCCGTTTCGTCGAACTTGAGATATAATCTCGGTCGTCGGCGCCATGGCGTCGCAAGCGAAACAGTTCGACAGGATCTTCAATTGAGCGTCGCCTTCACCAAGGAAGAGAGCGCCGAAACCGCGTCCGAGACGCTGTTGCCGGACCGCCCGATCTCGCCGCATCCGAACCTCGTGACGGAAGCAGGCTTCAACGCATTGCAGGCGCAGCTCGCCGAAGCGCGGGCGGCCTATGAAGCCGCGCAAGCCATCGAGGACGTCAACGAGAAGCGACGGCAGTCCGCCGTGCCCCTGCGCGATCTCCGCTATCTCACGGAACGCTTGCGTACGGCGCAGGTGATGCCCGATCCTGTCGCGACCGAAATCGTTGCGTTCGGCAGCACCGTGAGCTTCAGCCGCGCTGACGGCCGCGTCCAGACCTACCGCATCGTCGGCGAGGACGAAGCCGATCCCAAGGCCGGCTCGATCTCGTTCGTCGCGCCCGTCGCGAGGTCGCTGATGGGCAAGGCGGTCGGCGACGTCGTCGGTTCAGGTGCGCAGGAGATCGAGATCCTGTCGATTGCGTAGGGGTGCGCAAGCCGAGGTGAGTTGCGTGGCAAAGAGCGCCATCGACAGCCTCAATCCCATTCGCCTAAAGCAGATCCGGAACAGCGCGAGGCCGTCGTCTCCGCCAAACGAAGTTGATGATTGGATGAGACGGTTTTTGTCTGGAGCCTTGCCGTTCTATGCGCTGGCGGGCCTCGCCATGTGCATGTACCTCGTTCTCTACAGGACGAGCCTGTTCGACCTGAACGCCATCGTCCATGGCGCGGCCGGGTCGGCATGGTTTCTAGCCTTCATGTTCGCCTGCGTGCTGGTGGAAGCGGTCTTCCCGTATTTCGGCTATTTTCCCGGCACCGCCCTCATCCTGATGTCCGTGGCGCTCAGTCCGAAGGCCGTGGACGGCTCCGTCTTCCTCGCGGCGTGGCTCGCCATCATCCTGGGCGCCGTTCTCAGCTATGGACAAGCGCGTTTCTTCAGGCCGTTTCTGCAGCGGGTGGCCTCGAAGGCGGCCTTGCGCCGATGCGAGTCCCTGTTCGACGCCTATGGCCGCTATGCGCGCATTGCCTTGTTCGTTCATCCCAACGCCTGTTCGATGTATTTCACGGCCCTCGGACTGCTCGGCCGCAGCCTGACGCGCGAGCTCGCTTATCTCTGCGTGGGTGCCGCGGCCGCAGTGGGCATTCTGTTCGTCATCGTATCCCGGCTGGTGTCGTCCATCGGCCCCACCGACAACGGCGAATTGCAGGTGCTGCTGGCAGCCGCGCTGGTCGCCATGGGGACACTGATCGGTCTCTACACGGCCTGGCGGCCGAAGGCCGCCTGAAGCCTGCTTCGTCATTGCGAGTCTGCAATGACAACGAATCGTTGTGCGTCACTCCTCCGGCAGCTCGACGCCCGTCAGCTCGGTCAATTTGCCGATGAGCCGGTCCTGAAACCTCGGATCGGTCGCCTCACGGGCCGGCGCTTGCTGCTCGAGGCGATGCCAGTAGCGCCCGCTCACGAGGGCCGCGGGATCCTCGCTGACTGCCAGCCAGGTCTGGGTCCGTTGCCCGGTTTCTATATCGACCGGGGCGCCCGCGCCGCCCATCTTCGTGCGCACCCAACCGGGATCGACGGCGTTGCAGAGGACGTCGGGCCACCGCCGCGCCAGCGCGTAGGCGAGCGCGACGACGTGCAGCTTGCTCTCGGCATAGGCCGTGGCGGCGTTCCAGGCCCGCTTGGTCCAATCGAGGTCGTCGAGCGAGCCCTCTCCGCCGCGGTGCAATCCGCTGCTGAGATAAATCAATCGAGCGGGCCGCGCGATCAGAGCCGTCAGCATGAACGGCGCAAGCGTGTTGATGGCCAGCGTCTCGGCATGGCCTTCCGGCGTCGCGCCGCGGCTCGGCCGCGTGTAGACGCCGGCATTGTGAATGACCGCATCCATGCGCCCGATCGCGTTGATCTGGTCCGCGATGCTCCGCGTCTCCCCCGCGCTCCTGAGATCGCCGATCACCAATCCCTTCGCACGCGAAGTGAGGCCGCCGAGAGCCGCGGCACGATCGGCTGAACGCGCGTGCAGCACCACGCGGTGCCCCTGATCGAGCAGCGATTGGGCCGCCGCCCGGCCGAGGCCATCGGTGCTGCCGGTGATGAATATGGTCGCCATGGGGCTCTCCTAGGTGTTTCGGGACGCAATCTACGGCGCTCGCGGCACGTGGGTCCCGCGATCCCCCTGGCGCCAGCACCAGGCGGACCCGAGGTAATCGGCCTCCAGCGGCATTGTGTGAAACTTGCCGCTTCGGTCGATCACGAGGACGAATTGACGCGTAGTCGATCGAAAATCAACTCACGGTATGTCTGGTCGGAAGCACCTGATGGTGAAATAATTCCCGGCGCTTTCTTGATTAAATTTTGACGTCGGCCGCGAACCGGCTGCCGACACGGATTTTCATCATGGCCGCGCTTCCTCAGGGCGTTGTGGCGGAATTGCAGCAGGAGAACGCGCGGCTCCTGGCCGAGTTGCGCGCCGCACAAGATCGCGAGACCGCCACCGCGGACATTCTCAAGATCATTGCCAGCTCGCCATCGGAGGTGAAGCCGGTATTCGATGCAATCGCGAGGCGCGCAAATGCCTTGCTTGGCGGCTTTTCGACGACCGTATTCCGCTTCATCGACGGCAATGCCCACTTGGCGGCGTTCACGCCGACGAATTCTGCCGCCGATGAAGCTTTGAAGAAGATGTTTCCGCGTCCGATCACCGATTTCGAGAGTTTTGCGAGGACACAGGCGGGCAAGGTGGTGCCGACCCCCGATACGGAAGCGTTGACGAACGAGATCAAATTCATCGCGCGCGCCCGCGGCTTTCGCAGCATGTTGTTCGTTCCGCTCGCGACTGGCGGCGTGGTGATCGGCATGATCAGCGTCACGCGGGCAGAGCCGGGGGCCTTCGCTCCGCATCACGTGCAGCTTCTGCAGACCTTCGCCGACCAGGCCGTCATCGCCATAGAGAACGTGCGGCTGTTCGACGAGGTGCAGGCGCGTACCGACGACTTGCGGGAATCGCTGCAGCAGCAGACCGCGACCGCCGATGTGTTGAAAGTCATCAGTCGCTCCGCGTTCGATTTGCAAACGGTTCTCGACACGCTGACGGAATCGGCGGCGTCGCTGTGTGGGGCCGACATGGCGGCAATCCTCCGGCAGGACGCCGATGGCTCCTTCTATCACGCAACTCGGTACAATTTCTCGCCGGAGTGGGCCAAGGTCTCGGCGGGCGTTCGGCTCAATGCTGGACGCGGTAGCCTCGTTGGGCGCGTCCTGCTGTGCGGCAAGGCTGTTCAGATTCCGGATGTCCTGGTCGATCCCGACTATGCCTATCCCGAGCAACAGAGGGCCGGCGGTTACCGCACCCTTCTGGGCGTACCCCTGCTGCGGTCCGGAGAAGTGATCGGCGTGCTATTCCTAGGCCGCAAGACCGCGAACTCGTTCACGGACAAGCAGATCGACCTGGTCTCCACTTTCGCTGATCAGGCCGTGATCGCGATTGAGAATGTGCGGCTGTTCGATGAGGTACAGGCGAAGACGCGCGATCTCGCCGAATCGCTCCAGCAGCAAACTGCGACCGCCGACGTGCTGAAGGTGATCAGCCGCTCGACCTTCGACCTGCAAACCGTGCTCGACACGCTGGTCGATTCGGCGGCACGGCTGTGCGAGGCGGAGATGGCCTTCATCATGCGCCGCGAGGGCGATGAATATCAGGCCGGAGCAGCGGTCGGGTTTTCCGAGGACTACATTGCCTTTCTGCGGGCTCATCCGATCGCTCCCGGCCGGGGCACGGTCACGGGTCGAGCCGTCCTCGAACGCCGTCCGGTGCAAATCCTCGACGTCGCTGCCGATCCCGAATACGGCCTGGAGGCGTCGATCACGATCGCTGGTCAGCGCACGGCGCTCGGTGTTCCCCTTCTCCGCGAAAATGAGCCGATCGGCGCGATCGTGGTCGCCCGCAAGCGCGTGCAGCCCTTCACCGAAAAGCAGATCGAACTCGTCGCCACCTTTGCCGACCAGGCGGTGATCGCCATTGGCAATGTGCGTCTGTTCGAGCAATTGAATGAATCGCTGGCGCGGCAGACGGCAACGTCGGAGGTGCTGGAGATCATAAGCGCTTCATCGGGCGCGCTCGCTCCGGTCTTCCACAAGATGCTGGAGAATGCGACGCGAATTTGCGGCGCCGGCTTTGGCACCATGAATCTGTACGAGGAGGGCGGCTTTCGCACGGTCGCATTGCACAACGCGCCGCAAGCTTATGTCGATACCCGGCTCTACCAGAACATTCGCCCACATCCCGCGAGCGGGCTCGGCACCGTCGAGAAGAGTCATCAGACCGTTCATATCGACGACATCAGGACGCAGCCGCCCTATATCGAAGGCAACCCCAATGTTCGCGCGCTCGCTGACCTTGCCGGCGCAAGGACCCTCGTCATCGTTCCCATGCTCAAGGAAGATGAGCTGATTGGCACGATCACGATCTTCCGTCAGGAAGTGAAACCCTTCACAGACAAGCAGATCGAGCTCGTGTCCAACTTCGCACACCAGGGCGTGATCGCGATCGAGAATGCACGCCTGCTGAATGAACTGCGCGAGCGCACCATGGAATTGTCGCAATCGCTCGAGGAATTGCGAAATACGCAGGATCGGCTGGTCCAGACCGAGAAGCTTGCCTCGCTCGGGCAACTCACCGCCGGCATTGCGCACGAGATCAAGAACCCGCTCAATTTCGTCAACAATTTTGCTGCGCTATCCTCCGAACTGACCGACGAGCTCGGCGACGCGCTGCGCTCAGCCGGCCTCGGCGAGGTGGAAAGGCAGGACATCGACGCGCTGATCCACATGCTGCAAGGTAACCTGGAAAAGATCGTGCAGCACGGAACGCGCGCCGATTCCATCGTCAAGAATATGCTTCTGCACTCCCGCGAGGGGTCCGGCGAACGCCGCGCGGCGGAGATCAACGCCATCCTCGAAGAAAGTCTCAACCTGGCCTATCACGGAGCCCGCGCTGAAAGAGCCGGCTTCAATATCACGCTTGAAAGAAAACTCGATCCGTCTGCGGGAGCCCTCGAGCTGTATCCGCAGGAAATCACGCGGGTGTTCCTCAATCTGGTTTCAAACGGTTTCTACGCGGCCAGCAAACAAAAGGAGGTCGTCGGTGACGGCTTCGAGCCAAGGCTGCGTGCGACGACCACAGACCTCGGCGGCGCCGTCGAAATTCGCATTCGCGACAATGGCACCGGCATCCCGGCCGACGTCAGAGAGAAGATATTCAATCCATTCTTCACGACCAAGCCGGCCGGCGAAGGAACTGGCCTTGGGCTTTCGATCTGCCACGACATCATCGTGAAGCAGCACGGCGGCAGCATCGAGGTCGATACCGAGCCGGGCGAATATACCGAGTTCATCATTACGCTGCCGCGTACGCGGGCGGCACCATTGTAGAGCGGAGGCAGAAATTGAGCGTCTATATCATGGTGGTCGACGACGAGCCCGATGTCGAGGCGCTGTTCCGCCAGCAGTTTCGGCGCGATCTGCGCGCCGGTCGTTTTCTGATGGAGTTTGTATCCTCGGCGCCCCTGGCATTGCAGCGCGCGGCCGAGATAGCGGATGCCACCCTGATTCTGATCCTGTCCGACATCAACATGCCCGGAATGAGCGGACTGGAGATGCTGCCTATCGTGCGCTCGGCCCGCCCCGATGTACCGGTTATCATGATCACGGCCTACGGTGATGCCGAGACCAAGCGCAAGGCGCTGGAGAAGGGCGCCGCCGACCTGTTGACCAAGCCAATCGACTTCGCCGCGCTGCGCCAGGAGATCGATGCGAGGCTTGAGCAGGCCGCATGATTGCAACCGTTGCCGGTGGCAAACGAGAGCGGCTCGCAAAGTGAAGCTGTTGCAGACGCCGCCCCAATTGAGAGCATGCATCCACCGTCAATCTTCGTCAGAAAATCGGAGATTCGAAATGAAGACGCTCCTGGTCCCGCTTCAGAATATTCCGATGATGACAGCTACGCTCGCTGTGGCCGTAGGCCTAGCGCGTCGCACCGGCGCCTATATCGAAGGCTTTCCACTCCGGTTCGGCATCCCTCAATATGCGGCCGCCGAATTGGCCACCGGCATTCTCCTGGACACGTATCAAGTGAAGAGCGAAGCCGAACTGAACGACATGCGGAACTTTTTCGAAGCATTCATGCTGAAGCATGATGTTCCCCGCGCCACCGCAGGGTCGAACCCGCCTTGCTTCGGCTGGCTGGAGACCGCGCCTGAGGGCGAAGACTTTGTCGGAAGTTATGGGCGCGCTTTCGATCTGATCGTGATGGCGCGGTCTGACATTGATGCGGTGGGCCCTCACCGCCGCGCGATTGAGTCCGCGCTGTTTGAGAGCGGCAGGCCCGTTCTACTGGCGCCGTCGAATGGACCAAGAAGCGTCGCAACGAACATTATGATCCACTGGAACGGGAGTACCGAGCAAGCTCGGGCAAACGCATTTGCCATGCCGTTGCTTCGTCTGGCCGAAAGGGTATCGGTCCTAACCGTTGTCGGCGGCCAAGCGGTGCCAGGACCGTCTGCCGGTCAGATCGCTCGGCAACTCCAATACAATGGCATTGCGGCCAGCTTGATCAGCGTTGAGCTGGACGGGCGCGAAACTGGTGAGGCGGTCCTCGATGCCGCCAGGGCACACGGTTGCGATCTATTGATCAAAGGAGCCTTCACCCGCACGCGGCTACGGCAGATGATATTCGGTGGAGCGACCAGCTATATCATGGAGCACGCGGATATCTCCGTCCTTATGGCTCACTAGCGCGCAAAAGGCCTGGTTTTATCGCCATTGGTGAGGCAAAAATCCATTGCTTTACAGAGCGACCGGCGCATGGCTTTGGCTATCAACATTCGGTCCGACCATTCCTCCGCAGAGCGCATCGAAGCCTTGTGGGATGAAGTTGCCGCGTTTGAGAGCCAGCCTTCGATGAGGGGGCTCGGTTATCGGCCGCATTTCACATTCGCCATTTATGATGCGCCCGAGATTACCGCGAAGACCGCGTGGGAGACCATGCTCCGCGCAGTTGGAGGCGAAGGGCCATTGCAGGTCGCGTTCAGGCGAATTTGTTGGTTCGCAGGTCCGCCGCTCGTGCTCTGGGCGGAGCCGGAGTTCGATGAAACGCTCGTCCGGTGGCACGCTTCCATCAGCGCTGCAATCGATCCAGCCTTGTGTCGGCTGCATTATCGGCCGGAAAACTGGCGACCTCATTGCACGCTCGGCACACAAATCGCCGACGCAAAGCGCGATGACGCGATCGCTTTCGCGCAGTCATTCAGCGGCAGCATCAGCGTGCTGTTCGACGTCGTGGATTGCGTTTCTTTTCCGCCAGTGCGCGTGGTTGCGGAGCAGAGATTGCCGGTTCGGGCTCCATGAAGTGGTGATCATTCGTCGAGCCCGCAGATCATTTGTAATCGATCCGGATCGAGCCGACCTTCTCATCGTGCCGGATGAAGCCTCCCTCGACCCCTGGCATCATCGCAATTTCGACGACGTTGCTCCCGCGCCAGCTGGGTAGTATCTCCGCGTGACCGGCGAAGCCAAGGAATGCGTGGTTGCGATCAGGTGAAAAGGTCCGGTCCATCGGTGCGATGCTCGCATATGTGGAATCCGGAACCGTTGCGTTGCATTCCTGCCTGAAGACGAACACGGCCTTGGTGCCGTCGGGCGACCACGTCGAGCTCAGGACCACGTTGCGGCAGCTGGCAAATCCTTCGAGTGCGAACCAGATGAGACCAACCATGGCCGCGATTCCGATGCCGGCCACAGCAAGCACCGCGATCGCGATTCGTACCCAGAGTTTCGAAGGAGGGCGAGGGAGCGTCATCCAGCTCATCCATGAATCTCTAAGCCGGCGATGCCGTGCGGGCCCTCAGGCGCAGCATGCTCATCAAGCGTGCGCCCCTCCCGATGATGCCATCATGCCCCTGTTTTGCCCGACGGAGCAAGGAAAATTCGGAAAAGTCGCAACCCTTTGATCCGACTGAGGTCGGCTACTGTGCATGGGGTTGTTTTCGAATTTTTGACAGAGCGGAAGCAAGACCCCCGGTCCGTCTACGCTCTTTGAGCTACGCCGGACACGCTTCGCTGCCATTGGGGGTGGCTGCGCCACGCGAAGCCTTTTGGCGAAGCGTGGTGGGCGCACAAGGGATCGAACCTTGGACCTCTCCCGTGTGAAGGGAACGCTCTCCCGCTGAGCTATGCGCCCGGGACCATCATGCAGGCGGCCGCAACCTTGGGCCGGCCGGCACATCGGAGCCCGCGATTTAGAAGTGCCGGCCCAAGGTGTCAAGTTTTCAAGCCGTCGCCGGGGCGGAAAACCTTCGTCAGGTCGCGCCTTCCGCAGGGGAAGCCGGATTTTGGCCGGTTACGCGCCCTGCTGGCGGGCGCGGGAGGCGTGGGCCTGGAGCGCGCGGATGCGCTCGGCCAGCGTTCCACCGCCTTCGGGCAGGCGGGGCGCAGAACCGCTGCTGGTCGCGGCGCCGCCCGTCGCGGCGTCGTTGGCCGGGCGCGGCGCCGGCTTCGGCGGCTGGCCGGCCTCGGCCGCGAGCAGCGCCTCGATTGGCGAGTTCGGGCCTTCGAGCTGCATCGCGAGTTTTGCCACCTCGGCCGCGATGTCGTTGATGCGCTCGCGCAGAAGCGCGTTCTCCATGCGCTCGGTCGCCCAGGAACTCTCGGCCTGCTGCTGAATCGCGTTGATGTCGCGCTGGAGTTTCGCGCGTTCGTCGCGTGCGCTGCGCAGCTGCTCCTCCAGCGCGGCCTTTTCCGCGCGCAGCTGCTCCATCGCAGCCGACGACTTGCCGCCGCTGAGGCCCGCGATCTCGACGCGCAGCTCCTTGATGGTGCGCTCGTTGGCCTCGTTGGCCTGGCGCAGCTGGTTGTTCTCGTAGTCGCGCTCGGCGAGCAGCTTGCCCTGCGTGGCAAGGCGTCCTTCGAGATCGGCGACGCGGCTCGACAGCATCTCGGCCTCCTTGACCTGCACGATGAGCTGGCGGTCGAGCTCGGTGACGCGCTGGCTCAGATTCTCGACGCGGCCGCGCGCCTCGCCGAGCTCGCGCGAGGCGGTCTCGGATTCGGTGCGCTCCTGTGCGAGGCGCGCTTGCGTCGCGGCAAATTCCTTCTCGGCATCGCCGACCCGGTGCTTCAATTCCTCGATCTGCGCGCGCACTGCGACCAGCTCGACCTGGCGGCTCTCCGCCATCATCGAGCGGTCGGACAGTTCGGAGTTGATCTTGGCGAGCTCGGCCTGCTTGTCCGTCAACGCGATCTCGGCTTCGCGCAAGGACGCCGTCTTGGCGGCGAATTCCTCCTCGGTGGCGCGGAGCTGCTCTTTCACCGCCTTCTCGCGCGCCTCCAGCGCGAAGATGGTGGCGTTCTTCTCGCCGAGCTCGATCTTCATGCGGTTGATGGCGTCGCTCTTCTTGCCGAGCTCGGCGAGCTGGCTCGTGGTCTTGTTCTTGAGCTGCTCGACGCTCATCTCGAGCCGCCGCGCGGACATCGCGAATTCGGCGCGGAGCTGGTCCTTGTCGGCCTGGATCTCGGCCATCGATAGCGGGGTGGCGGCCTCGAGCCGGCGCGTGGTCAGGCGCACCGCGCGGTTATGCACCAGCGGCACGATCGCAAGCCCGCACAGCATCGAGAGCAGGAAACCGATCGCCAGGTACATGATCGGTTCGACCATGGGCCAGAACTCCCAAGCTTAAGGAAAAATTCACCAACGACAATGCCATGGCGGGCCGGCAGAAAGCCAGCCCCGCTCTGTCGTTAACCTTGATCGGTGGGCAGTGGGGAGGACGTGGGCCTAGAACGGGTTCCAGGTCGCCCGCGGGGTGTATTTGAGATAGCCGATATTGGCGCCGAGGCGCAGGCCGAGCCCGGAGCGGATCGGCACCAGCACGATGTTGTTGGAGGTCAGCGCGGTCATGCCGAAGCCGCCGATGATGTAGGCCGAGCCGTCGATGCCGGCGAAGCGCTGGTAGATCGCGTTGGTGGCCGGCAGGTTGTAGACCAGCGTCATGGTGCGGGCGCCGTCGCCGCCCCAGTCGAAGCCGAGCGAGGGGCCCTGCCAATAGACGCGCAAATCGCCGGCGTTCTTGGTGTAGAGCGTGCCCTCGCCATAGCGCAGGCCGGCGACGAAGGCGCCGGAGCCTTCCTCACCCAGGATGTAGCCGTTCGGCAGGCCCCATTGGCTGACCGCCTTCTCGATGATCGAGGCGAGCCCGCGCGAGACGTTGCCGAAGAAGCGATGGCCGGCGGTGACGAGCTCGTCCGGCCCATAGGTATTGGGCGTCGGGGTCCGCTGCGGCGGCGGCAGGTCAGGCGGCGGCGCCTGCTGGGCGGAGGCCGGCACGATCCAGCCGATCATCGCGGCAAGCGCGAGCGCAGCAAGGCGTGATGCGAAAGTCATAAAAGAACCCCTGGTACCGAATCCGGTCGCTTCCTTAACCTCACGCCAACAGGCATGGCCCTAGGTTGCGCCGGATGTCCCCTCGACTCGGATGTTATCCGCAGCAACTATGACGGCACAACGGCAGGAAGATAGCCCTTTGCGCCCCGGAATTGCCTTGATCGCCCGCCGCCTCTGCCTGCTGGCGGGCATTTGGATCCTCGGTGCCGGCGGACCGACAGGGGCCGCCACCACCGAGCGGATCGTCGTCAACCGCTTCAGCGGCGTCGCCATCGAGGGCTTCGACCCCGTCGCTTATTTCGTCGCCGGCGCGGCCGTGCAGGGGACGGCGGAGTTCGAGGCGAACCTCTGGGGGGCCGTCTGGCGCTTCCGGAACGAGGGCAACCGCGCCTCTTTCCAGGCCCATCCCGAAATCTACGGACCGCAATTCGGCGGCTATGATCCGGTCGATATCGCCCGCGGCGTCACCGTCCCCGCCAATCCGCATTTCTTCGCGATCGTGGCGCAGCGGCTCTATTTGTTCAGCCGGGAAGACAATCGCGACGCCTTCGTCGCCGATCCCGAGCGCTTCCTCTATGAGGTGGGCAAGCGCTGGCCGGCCCTGCAGGAGAAGCTCGGGCAGTAACGAGCCCTGGTCAGTCGCAGCCTACCGCCTGCGGGTCGCCCCACGCGATGAATTCCGGGATGATGAAGCCGGTATCGCGGCGCTGGCCAAATCGGAGCTCGCCGCCCTTGCCGTCGGTCACCTTGCCGCCGGCCGCGGTCACGACCGCGCAGCCGGCTCCGACGTCCCATTCCGAGGTCGGCCCGAAACGGGGATAGATGTCGGCGCCGCCTTCCGCGATGCGGCCGAATTTCACGGCCGAGCCGCACGTCATCCTGACGGCATTGGGCCTGTCGGCGATGAACGCCTCGCTTCTGGCATCGCCGTGCGAACGGCTCACTGTGGCGATCCAAGGCTCCCCGCGCGCCGGCAGCTTGCGGGTGCGGATCGGCTCGGCGGCGGCGATCGTCGCGCCGTTGAACCTCACGCGCTCGGCGCCGCGGCTGACGATGCCGCGCCAGAGCAGGCCGAGTGCGGGTGCGGAGACGATGCCGAGCAGCGGCCCGCCGTCCGTCACCAAGGCGAGGTTGACGGTGAACTCGTCGCGGCCGGCGACGAACTCCTTGGTCCCGTCGAGCGGATCGATCAGGAAGAAGCTGCCCTGGAACGGCGGGGAGGCGAGCTGGGTCCGCTCCTCCGACAGCGTCGGAACGTCGCCCGCGAGCTGCGCGAGTCCGTCCGCGATGATGCGGTCGGCGGCAAGGTCGGCCTCGGTCACCGGCGAGCCATCCTGCTTGCCGTCGATCCGCATGGCCGCGCGGTTGACGGCGAGGATCGCCTCGCCCGCCTTCACCACCAGCGCAGTCAGCGGCTCCATCAGGCCGGCAGCGGCCGCTCCGTCAATGATCCGTTTCACCTGCATGCCTCATCTGTCGGCAATATCGTTCCTCGTCCACTGATTCGCCCCGATCGATTCGCTTGGGGCTTATGGCCGCCTCGAACCGATCGCAAGCTAGCTGCCGCGGGGTTGCGAATGTTAGAACCCGCAGCATCCGTCAAGCATGCGTGATTCGCGGCGTCCAGCGCCGTGCAATTCCAGGAACCCTCCAGGACCCCATTATATGTCTGACGCTTCGTCGCCCGCGACCACTGCCGCTCCCGATATGCTCGAACTCGCCGCGCTGCTTTGCTCGCGGGTCTGCCACGATCTCATCAGCCCCGTCGGCGCCATCGTCAACGGGCTCGAAGTGCTCGACGACGATCCCAAGCCCGAGGACCGCGAGTTCGCGCTCGACCTGATTCGCAAAAGCGCCAAGACGGCCTCCGCCCGGCTGCAGTTCTGCCGCCTTGCCTTCGGCGCGGCCGGCTCCTCCGGCGCGCAGATCGATCTCGGCGATGCCCACACCATGGCGAAGGGCCATATCGAGGACGGCAAGTGCTCGATCACCTGGAATCTGCCGCGGCTGCTGCTGCCGAAGAACCGCGTCAAGCTGCTGCTCAACATGCTGGTCGTCGCCCAGCACACGATCCCGCGCGGCGGCATGCTGACGGTCGATCCGGTCGGCGAGGGCGAGGTGATGAGCTTTCGCATCACCGCGACCGGACACAATGCACGCCTGCCGCAGAACATCTCCGAACTCCTGAGCGGCGAGCGCGGGCCGGCTGCCGATGCGCATGCGATCCAGCCTTATTATACGCGGCTGCTCGCGCAGGCCTGCGGGCTCACCGTGACGCTCAAGCCGGAAGGCGAAGCCATCATCGTTACCGCTTCGTAAACGCGAAGCGTCGTTTCCGACGCGTTAATGCAATCTTTACGAGGCGCTTCGGCTTGTCCGGAGCGCCTTATCTCTTTGTTGGTGCCGTTCTTTTGCACATACTCAACCAATATTAAACGCTTTGCGGTGAAGCTGGCCCCATTCCGAAATGGCGCATCACGCCTCGTGCGCGCCCTTCCTGTATGAAGGCCTGTTTTCATGGATGATCTGTTGCGGGAGTTTCTGACGGAGACCAGCGAGAGCCTGGACACCGTGGACAATCAGCTGGTGAAGTTCGAGCAGGAGCCGAACAACGCCAAGATCCTGGATAACATCTTCCGCCTGGTCCACACCATCAAGGGCACCTGCGGCTTCCTCGGCCTGCCGCGGCTGGAAGCGCTGGCCCATGCCGGCGAGACCCTGATGGGCAAATTCCGTGACGGCATGCCTGTGACTGCCGAGGCGGTGACGGTGATCCTGTCCTCGATCGACCGCATCAAGGAGATTTTGGCTGGCTTGGAGGCGACCGAGGCCGAGCCGGAGGGGAACGACCGCGATCTCATCGACAAGTTGGAAGCCATGGTCGAGCAGGGCATGGCGGCGATGTCCGGCTCGGCTCCCGTTGCCGATGCGCCGCCGCTGGTGCCGGAAGCGCCCGCCGCTGCAGCCGCCCCCGCCAAGGAGATGACCATGGGCACGCTGGTCGATCAGACCCTGGAGCGTCCGCTGCGTCCGGGCGAGGTCTCGCTCGACGAGCTCGAGCGCGCCTTCCGCGAGACCGCGATCGAAGCGCCGGTGCCCGCGCCCGTGGCCAAGGCTGAGGTTAAGGCCGAGCCGGCTGCTGAAGCCGCAAAGCCCAAGGAGAAGGCCGCGCCGAAGAAGTCGATGGCCGACGAGATGGCGGGCGAGGGCGACCGCATCGCCAACCAGTCGATCCGCGTCAACGTGGATACGCTGGAGCACCTGATGACCATGGTCTCCGAGCTGGTCCTGACCCGCAACCAGCTCTTGGAGATCTCCCGCCGCAACGAGGACACCGAGTTCAAGGTGCCGCTGCAGCGCCTCTCCAACGTCACCGCCGAGCTGCAGGAAGGCGTCATGAAGACGCGCATGCAGCCGATCGGCAATGCCTGGCAGAAGCTGCCCCGCATCGTCCGCGACCTCTCATCCGAACTCGGCAAGCAGATCGAGCTCGAGATGCACGGCGCCGACACCGAGCTCGACCGCCAGGTGCTCGATCTGATCAAGGACCCGCTCACTCACATGGTGCGCAACTCCGCCGATCATGGCCTCGAGACCCCCGCCGAGCGCCTCGCCAGCGGCAAGGGCGAGCAGGGCACCATCCGCCTCTCCGCCTATCACGAGGGCGGCCACATCATCATCTGCATCGCCGACAACGGACGCGGCCTCAACACCGAGAAGATCAAGGCCAAGGCGCTCTCCTCCGGTCTCGTCACCGAGGCCGAGCTCGAGAAGATGAGCGAAGCCCAGATCCACAAGTTCATCTTCGCGCCGGGCTTCTCCACTGCCGCCGCCATCACCTCGGTGTCGGGCCGCGGCGTCGGCATGGACGTGGTGCGCACCAATATCGACCAGATCGGCGGCACCATCGACATCAAGTCGGTCGCGGGCGAAGGAAGCTCCGTCACCATCAAGATCCCGCTGACGCTCGCCATCGTCTCGGCCCTGATCGTCGAAGCCGCCGGCGACCGCTTTGCGATCCCGCAGCTCTCGGTGGTCGAGCTGGTCCGCGCCCGCGCCAACTCCGAGCACCGCATCGAGCGCATCAAGGACACCGCGGTGCTCAGGTTGCGCAACAAGCTGCTGCCGCTGATCCATCTGAAGAAGCTCCTGAAGATCGACGACGGCGCGGCCTCCGATCCCGAGAACGGCTTCATCGTGGTGACGCAAGTCGGCAGCCAGACCTTTGGCATCGTCG
>NZ_JADYVS010000138.1:0-459 GCF_020194055.1 Bradyrhizobium sp. NBAIM03
GCGTTGCACTTGCTGTTGTTCGGAGAGATCGCTCATTGAATACCTCTTCTGAATGGTGTGTGGATGCATTACTGCATGACAAAACCGCCGTTGACGGCCAGCGTCTGGCCCGTCACGAATCGGGAAAGGTCGGACAGCGCGAACAGCACGGCGCCGCACACGTCGTCCGGCAGTTGATCGCGCGAAATGGCGCGCTGGTCGCGGTACAGCGCATGGCGGTGCGCCGGCACGTATTCGGTGGCTTCCACCAGCGTCAGGCCCGGCGCGATGGCGTTGACGGTGATGCCGTCTGCGCCGCATTCGCGCGCCAGAGACTTCGTCATGCCGATGACAGCGCTCTTGCTGGCCACGTAAGCCAACAGGTTCGGCGCGCCCCACAGCGGGGTGTCTGACGACAAATTGACGATGGCGCCGCGGCCCGATGCCTTGAGTGCCGGCAGGCAAGCCGTCGTCATCAAC
>NZ_JADYVS010000139.1:0-458 GCF_020194055.1 Bradyrhizobium sp. NBAIM03
CTACTGCGATACGGCGCTGATCGCGCAAGTGATCGAGTCGATCCATCCGCTGCCAAGACTCGTGCCGTCCGAGCACGCAGCCGCTGTGTTTGCGATGGCACAGTGGGCCGATACGACGCTGTTCTGGGCGACGGCGACATTCGTGATGCAACCGGCGGGCTTCCAGAGCCTGTTCGGCGATGCGCCCGAAGCCTTCGTCAAAGCCTTTGTGGAAGATCGCAAGGCCATGCGCGTGGGCGGCACTGGCTTGCGCACACCGCCGCCGGAAGCCACTTCCACGCTGAATGTCTTCCTGGCGCAGCTCCAACGGCAGCTGGCCACGGGCGAACGCATCTTCCTGTTTGGCGAGCAGCCCACCGTCGCCGACTTCTCCGTCTACCACTGCCTGTGGTTCATCCGCCGTGCGACGGCAGTGGCCGGCATTCTCGACGCGCATCCGGAAGTGGTGGCGTGGATGC
>NZ_JADYVS010000140.1:0-458 GCF_020194055.1 Bradyrhizobium sp. NBAIM03
GTACCCGCCTGGTTGCCCATGCTGGTTGCCGCGAGCGTGACATCTTGAGCAGCGAGCAGCTTGCCGCCCGCGTTGCCGATATTGCCCGTGCTGGTGACGTTGAGGGCGCCAGCGCTGGAACCCAGTACGCCCGAGGTGTTATCAAGGCGCGCCACGTTTGCTGTGACATTGCCCGCACCGGCCAGCGTGCCAAGTTGGTTCACCAAGCTGCCGGCTGTTACGTTGGCCACGCCCGAGGCGGACACCGTACCGCTGGTGTTGTCGACCGCGCCCGACCCGGTGTTGACCGTGAGGTTGCGCGCAGAGATGGTGCCGGCCTGGTTGCCAAGGGACGCCGCATTGAGCGTCGCATCCTGACCGGCAATGAGCTTGCCGTATGCGCTGGCGATATTGCCGGTGCTGTTGATGACGAGGTTGTTACCGCTGGAGCCAAGTGCGCCACCGGTGTTGTCCACGCT
>NZ_JADYVS010000141.1:0-457 GCF_020194055.1 Bradyrhizobium sp. NBAIM03
GGCGGCATTCCTCCCTACCGCGAGACACAGGACTATGTGCCGCAGGTGCTTCACTGGTACAGGTCTGTTTCTTACGCAAAAAACTAATATGTTGCGCAACTTGATATGTGCTGATACAGTACATATCTGTAACACCTGCACTTACCCTCATTGACCCAAACAGATGGGTTACCCCGAATTTCGGGGCCTTTTTCAAGGACCTTCCCCAGAGGATCCTTGCAAAAGGTCGGTTCGATTCCGGCTCGTTGGTCGAGGTCTGGTGAGAAGGGAGCTCGGTTCGATTCCGGGTGATTGGGGGAAGCGGTCAATAAACCGCGTCCAAACTCAAGGTGAGCATTGACCCCGGCGGCCCGCCGGTCAAACGCGCAGCAGGAATGCAGCCGAGGGGCACAAACACATGATTTGCATTGCTCGCGTCAGCGACACGAGAGACCCCCTGGAACTCCCCCCGGCGCAC
>NZ_JADYVS010000142.1:0-456 GCF_020194055.1 Bradyrhizobium sp. NBAIM03
GTGCCGGAAGCGTTTCGGCAGGACGCTCACCACTGGCTGATCCTGCATGGGCGCTATGTGTGCAAGGCGCGCAAGCCCGAGTGTTGGCATTGCGCGATCGAGCCGCTGTGTGAATTCAGGCCGAAGACGCCAGCGCCGAAGGAATGAAAAACGGGGACTGCACCGTCTGATGCGAGTCCCCGTTTTCTTTGTGCGACCGGTCGTCGATCAAAGGATCTTGCACGCCTCTTCGAACGACAGGCGCGGGTTGCGCGGGTGCAGCTTCTCGGCGTCACCGTAGCCGATGTTCATGATGAAGTTGACCTTCCACTGACCATCGGGGAAGAACGTCTCGTTCACCTTGTCTGCATCGAAGCCGGCCATCTGGCCGCAGTCCAGACCGAGCGCACGGGCAGCAAGCACCAGATAGCCGCCCTGCAACGAGCCGTTCATCAGCGCGGCGGCGTTGATCTTGGC
>NZ_JADYVS010000143.1:0-455 GCF_020194055.1 Bradyrhizobium sp. NBAIM03
ACGACCATCGTCGGGTTCTCCTCACACGATCAATATCGCTACGGATTCGGACCCTTCGCGGCGGGCTTCCGGCGCATTCCGTTCGGCGACGCCGATGCACTGCGTGCGGCGATCGGGCCCAACACGGGCGCCATCCTGATGGAGCCCGTGCAAGGCGAAGGCGGCATCGTCGAACCGCCTGCGGGCTACCTCAAGCTCGCGCGTGAACTTGCCACCCGGCACCACGTGCTCCTCGTCTGCGACGAGGTGCAAACGGGCCTAGGCCGCACCGGCGATGTGCTGGCGAGCTGGCACGAAGGCGTTGACGCCGATCTGGTGGTGCTGGGCAAGGCGCTCGGCGGCGGCATGGTGCCCGTATCGGCCATTGCCGGGCGCGAGGCGGTCATCGGCGTGTTCCACCCGGGCGACCACGGCTCCACGTTTGGCGGCAACCCGCTCGCAGCGCACATCGGACG
>NZ_JADYVS010000144.1:0-455 GCF_020194055.1 Bradyrhizobium sp. NBAIM03
GAACACCAGGACATGGCAGCCGGCAACGGTGCCGTCGTTGATCTTTCGGATTTCCAGGCGGTGTCCGCGCACGGGTTTTCCTGTCAGTTTTTCCAAGGCCGCCTGCAACGGGTGCTGGGCGGTTACGCATACCACCATGGGGGCATCGGCCTGCATGACGTCGGCCGGCCAGTTGGTGAACAGCGCAAAGTTATAGATGAATGCCGCCTTGACCTGCACCTCGCTGGCCTGCATCTGCGCCTGCGTGGCGCCCATGCATGCCACGCCCGCCAGCACGGCACCGAGCACCGCGCAGAACCTGCGCGGGCTGGGTCTTCGTGCGCGTCGGACGCTGCCGTGCGGGCTGTTCATCGGAAGGTGTAAGTCAATTTCACGCGAAAGGCACGCCCATCCTGCTGGATCGACGACTGCGGTTGCTCAGGCCCGGCCGGATCGGCATAGCGCCGATCGAACAG
>NZ_JADYVS010000145.1:0-454 GCF_020194055.1 Bradyrhizobium sp. NBAIM03
ACGCGGTACCCCTCATTGTGATTGTCCAAGACCGACATATACCCCGTCAGTGACTCCTGTCTATCGACCAGCGACCAGTTCTCGGCACTGAGGGTCGCATTGAGTGTAGCCGTAGCCCACGGAGTCGGCAAGTGGGGATTCACGAAAGCCGTGTGCAGCAGCGCCGGGACGACCCAAAAAAGTAACTTAGAGGGCCCAGCCAGGACCGCGTACAACACCGAGAGGATCGTCTGGAAGCCAATGCGGGTCTGTGCCAGGGAATTCCCAGCCGTCGTCACGATGTGCTTGCTGCTTTCAAGCTCGACGAGGCGAAACACAAAATACGCGCCGATCCCCGGAGCCGCCTCAGAGATGAAGCCCGGGGCGGCGGTTCGCAAGGCGCTCAGGTCGGCCCCCTCGAGAGCATCAGCGGCGCACGCGGTGCCGAGCGCCAGCAGCGGACCCAGCGTCAGGA
>NZ_JADYVS010000146.1:0-453 GCF_020194055.1 Bradyrhizobium sp. NBAIM03
GGCCAATGGCCCGCGTCCAGCCTCATCCACGCCGCACAGGATGCGACGCGCACGCTTGGCCGCCGGCTCTTGCGAGAGCAGCAGGCCGAGCTGGTCGGGATTGGGTTTGCGGGAAGCCATGGGCTTAAAGCTTACTGCGACTGCGTAGCAGATCGACAACGACTTTCGCTCCAATCTCCGCCATGTTCTGCTTGAGCGTCAGGTGCATCTGCGTGAAGTGTTCACGCAGGAACGTGGCGTTGCCATGGTCGCTGAGTTGCAGCAGCGTTTCGCGCGCGAGTGCCTCGGGGGTCGCGTCATCCTGCAGCAGTTCCGGCACGACAAAGCGGCCGGACAGGATGTTCGGCAGCCCAACATACGGCAGATAGCCTTTGCGCTTCATGATCTGCGCGGTCAACCAGGGCACCTTGTAGGTGATGACCATCGGTTTCTTGTACAGCGCCGCTTCCAGCG
>NZ_JADYVS010000147.1:0-453 GCF_020194055.1 Bradyrhizobium sp. NBAIM03
GTTGACAGCCGCCCAGGCGGGCGTATCGGCTAGGGTTTCCACCCAGATGGCGTCATAACCGCCGCGGTCGAGTTCGCGCAACAGCGCGTAGAGCGCGTTGGCATAGGCGCCGGGCGTGGCGGGGGCGACGCGCTGGTCGCAGCCGTCACGCAGTGCCACGGGGGTACCGAGCCACACGATGCGTTTGTCTGCAGGCAGTGCAGCCAGGCGTGCAGGCACATCGGCGGCCGACAGCAGATACAACGGCGTGCGCGGCGCGTAATGCGCCTTCAGCGTGCCCGAAGCGCGCGGCGCAGCGGCATCGGGAGCCGCCGGCAGTTCGCCGGTCACGCGCTCGATGTCATCAGGCGTGATAGCGCCCGGGCGCAGCAGCACGGGGCCAATGCCCTGATCCAGCCGCGAGAGATCGATGATGGTCGATTCGATGCCCACGTCCACGCCGTCACCTTCGAG